>CBDUKY010000059.1:0-10954 GCA_965367925.1 uncultured Pseudomonadales bacterium
GATTTCTTTACGCTCTTCCTTGTCTGCATGGATTAACTCAATTTCGTGTTCTCGGAGTTGATATTCAAGTTCACGTCTTTCTCGATTGAGTTCCCGGAGCGTGCTGCGAGTTTCAGAATCAATATGAACCCGATGATCATTGGTTTCGATTTCAATATCACCAAACTCCATATCGAGCTGATCGCCAACGTCTGAGAGTACGACCCCAACATCATCGAGCACATCACCAACAAATTCTCTTATTTGAATGGCCCTAACGCCTTCTACAGGTTCAATTGGTGGAACGACGAAGGAGTAGTCTCCGTCACCAGTAAAACTGCTAGTAAAGCTTGTCCACGATGAGGGTTTGACCCTGAACACAGCACCCTGCTTTGCAAGGTAGGTGGTTTCAATTCGCGGGTTACATTTTTTGCAATCCTTAGATTCTTCAAAAGCACCCTTGATAATCTTTGCCATAACAGAGACATCTTTTCGTACCTTTGCATAATCGTCATCTGCAGCAACTGCTGGCAGAGAGATGGAAACAAGTAAAGCTAGAAAAAATTTGTTCATAAATCACTTCCTTCGAGTACCGCTTGCTTGAGCAAACGATTAATTTGGTCGATATTGCGTTTGTCTTCCACCTGGCTTGCAAGTAGCAGACGGATGCTTTCTTCGGTTTGTTCGGTGCGCTGATCTTGAGCATAGTCCCAGGCTGTTAGCAGGGTGGTTAGCTCTTCTTTACGTTCCTCTCGACTCATAGATAACACGGTTCGGAGCATTAGCTGGTTCGATGCCATCTGTTGGTTCGCGAGGCTGGTCACGCGCGCTTCTAATTGTTGCTTCTGGCTTTGTTCAAAACTGGTAAGGACATTATCAAGCTCTGCCCGGGTAACCTGTGTACCAGGACCAAACGAAATACCATCTTTCATGCTGATTTGCGCCTGGCTAACCACAAGGACTAACACAAGCACAGAGGCGAAACTGCTTATCCATTGAATATTGAATAAAAGTGGGTTTGATGTAAAAAATGTCTTTCTTCTCGACCATCCGGGTACTGGTTCGTCGTGCCAGCGGCTTGAAAATGCTTGCAGTTCCCAGAGCTGAGCCAGGGTTTCGTTACAAGCCTCACAATGGCCAAGGTGCTGATCGAGTCGTTGCTGTTGCAAGGATGTCAGGTTTCCATCCACAAATGATGGCAGCTGTTCTTTGCATTGTTCACAGGAAAATTCAGATTGCATGGTTTCCTCCCACGTTCACAAAATGCGTTAACAAATACTTATCCATAGTTAACTCGCTAGACACACGTCTGAGTGTTTTTTCATTTTAGACAGGGCTGCATAAAGCCTTGTCTTGGCTGTATTGCTGGAGATACCCAGTTGCCCGCCAATCTCTTCAAAGGTGAAGTTCTGGAAAAACTTCAATTCAATGACCTGTCGCTGGTCCAGTGGCAGATGAGACATGAGTTGGGCAATTTCCCGGTTTGACTGGGCGGCGCCTAGATTCATCTCCGGCTGGTGGTTGTCGGACTCATCATGTAGTTCCAGGTTGTCTACATCGCTATGAAACTTTCGGCGCCTGAAGTAATCGATACAGCGAAAAGAAGCGATTCTAAATAGCCAGGCAGGAAACTCACCTTCCCGCCGATAGTTAGTTAAGTTGCGGTAAACCGAGAGCAGGACATCTTGCATAATGTCCATCGCATCGTCGGCATTGCCACTCATTCGTAATGAGTAGTTATAAAGCCGCTTTTCATATCGCTTAACCAGTGACAGCCAGGCACGCTCCGAGCCGGCAATGGCACTCTGTATCAGTTGATCATCAGTTTTTCTGGTAAACATGCTGGCTTCCACTAATTACACTGATTGACGAGGTGAGTGCTAAAAAAGTTTGCCTGGCAGCAGCTTTTTTTCGCTTCCTGCTATAGTAATGCAACTATTTTGGCCGGGGCACACATACGATATGTCAGGAATGGGAAAAGAAGAAAGAAAAACACCAAAGAAAGCCGTCGTCGTACTCTTAGACAGCCTGAATCGTCACATGCTTGGTTGCTACGGCGGTAAGGAATTCGAAACTCCCAATATTGATCGATTCGCCAGGCGTGCACTCAAATTTAACAATCATTACACCGGCTCACTGCCCTGTATGCCTGCTCGACATGACATTCTAGTTGGTGCTATGGATTTCTTGTGGCGACCCTGGGGCTCCATAGAAATGTGGGAAAGGCCAATTACCCACTACTTGCGCCAACAGAAGATTCCTACCCAGCTATTTACAGATCACCCGCATTTGTTTGAAACAGGTGGTGAGAACTACCACACGGACTTCTTCGCCTGGGACTATACCCGTGGTCATGAAGGTGACCCCTGGAAAACCCGTGAAGATCCTACCTGGGTTGGATCACCTGCCTTGCCAGCGCAAAAGAAGTATCCGCAGCTAGAGGAAAAGCTAGTCTATGACCTGTCGAGAAGTTGGTTTAAAGAGGAGCTGGATTTTCCGGGGCCAAAAACCATGAAAGCCACGGCAGACTGGCTGAAAAACAATGGTAAGTTCCATGACAGCTTTATGGTATTTGTTGATGAGTTTGATCCCCATGAACCCTTCGACACGCCGGCGCCCTGGGCGAATAAATATGATCCCGATTGGAAGGATGAATTACTCATCTGGCCACCTTACGCCGTGGGTGGTGTTGAGAAGGGCGTTATTAGCGCCAGAGAAGGTCAGCATATTCGTGCCAATTACGGTTCCAAACTCAGCATGATTGATCACTGGTTTGGCAAGATTCTTGACGAGATGGATGCAGGTGATCTTTGGGATGACACCATGTTTATTGTCTGTACTGACCATGGACATTATCTTGGTGAGAAGGATGTCTGGGGCAAGCCGCGGGTGCCACAATTTGAAACCCTCGGTCATACACCGCTTATGGTTGCGATGCCGGGTATTGAAGCAGGAGAAATTGACGCCCTGACAACCAATGTTGATATTCATGCCACCTTGTCTGATCTATTTGATGTTAAAACCGACTATGTCACCCACGGCAAGTCTATGCTGCCCTTGATATATGGAGAGGCATCGCAGATCAGGGAATACGCCATTGGCGGCATCTTTGGCCAATGGGTGCAAATTGAGGATGGTAAGAACAAGTATGCCAGGTCAGCAGTTGGAAACGGGTTTCCTCTTTCTATGTGGTCAAATCGCTGGTCAACTATGCCAGTGCCTGCAATGCCGGGGCTTCGATTGCCAAACCCGGACAAGCGAGCCTATTTAGATACCATGCCAGGGACAGATATCCCCTGTATCAGACAGCCGTTTCAGCCAGGTGATCTATTGCCATTCTGGGCCATGGGACCTGAGATTGATGATCACTATCTGTACCGTATTAACGAAGACCCAGCAGAGCTGAATAACCTTGTTGGGGACTCGCTCGAAGGTCAAATGGAAGAGCTGCTGCGGGTTGCGCTCAAAGATATGGATGCCCCTGAAGAGCAGTTTGATCGACTAGGGCTTTGATGCAGCATATTTCACCCTTTGTTTGAGATAACGAAGGGTGAATTTCAAAAAAAATTTAGAACCATTTTCGCCAAAGGATCGTCTTAATCACCATTGCGTGATGAATTCTGCTAACTGCGATGGTTGTTGGCAGATAATATTTAATAAAAACAATGGCTTATGAGCTGGCGCGATTTCTGCTTATTGGAATCTATCGCAATCTATTTACGCTATATGAAGAAAAATATTAAAGGGCAGGCATGTTAACAATTCGAGATCTCTCAAAAACTTACAGCAATGGTGTTAAAGCATTAGACAAGGTATGTCTTGAAATTCCAGAAGGTATGTTTGGCTTATTGGGGCCAAATGGCGCTGGTAAGTCTTCATTGATGCGGACCCTGGCAACCCTGCAGGAGCCAGATTCTGGCACAGCAACCCTGGATGATATTGATATCATCAAGGATAAGGATAGTTTGCGAAAGGTCCTTGGTTATCTACCCCAGGAGTTTGGGGTATATCCAAAGATGTCACCACTCGCCATGCTTGATCACTTCGCAATCCTCAAAGGAGTCACCGATAAAGGTGAACGCAAGGATCTGGTTGAGCGCTTACTACAGCAAACGAATTTGTACGAGGTTCGGAAAAAGTCGATCGATACTTTTTCAGGTGGTATGAAGCAGCGCTTCGGTATTGCCCAGGCACTGATTGGTAATCCTAGACTCATTATTGTCGATGAGCCGACAGCAGGGCTTGATCCCTCGGAGCGGAATCGTTTCCACAATCTACTGGCTGAGATTGGCGAGAGTGTAGTGGTTATTCTATCAACGCATATTGTGGATGATGTGACCGATCTTTGCCCCAACATGGCGATCCTTGGTGGCGGTCAAATTCTTCTGACTGGCAAACCAAGAGATGTTATCGAAAGTATCAAGGGTAACGTATGGAGCAAGCGTATTTCCCGCCAGCACATGGCTGAATATGAAGCAGAGTATCGCGTCATTCTTTCCCACCTCCGTGAAGGTGAAACTATTATTCATGTACTGTCTGACAGCAAGCCTGAAGGCTTCGAAGAGGTGAACGCTGATCTTGAAGATGTTTACTTTGCAACCCTGGTGAGTCACGGCGTTTCTGTCGCACTCTAATCACAGTAGGAGCAAAGCCATGTTCTGGGATATTTTCAAGTTTGAATTAAACTTTCATCGTCGGCAGTATCTTGTCTATGTGATCTCCGGGGTTCTATTTCTCTTACTGTTCCTCGCCACAACAACCCCTAATGTGCAGATTAGCGGCGGCGAAACAGCTAATCTGAATCTGAATGCGACCTACACCATTATGGTTGCCCTGGGTGCGGTAACCTTTATGTCGGTATTGGCGTCAATCGCCTTTGCTAGTAGTGCAGTGCTGCGGGACTTTGAATTTAAGACCGCAGAGCTTTTCTTCTCGAGACCCATTTCTAAGTTCTCGTATATGTACGGTCGTTTTTTCGGCACGCTTGTATTCACCTACCTTATCTATTTTGCCGGCAGCCTTGGTGTGCTTATCGGAGAATTTATGCCCTGGCTGGACCAGGAGCGCATTGGTGCTTTCAGCCTTGCGCCCTACATCTACACAACGCTAGTGATCGCGTTGCCGACACTATTTATTTTCTCTGCCATCTTCTTTTGTATCGCCACTGTAACCCGAAGCTTGAAATGGACCTATGCAGGTGCCATTGGTTTGCTCATGCTCACGTTTCTGGTTGATAGCTTCACGGAAAAAGAAACCGTGCAGCTAACGAGTATGCTTGATCCCTTTGGTACAACTGCCATTGAAGAGGTTACCCGCTATTGGACAGCATTCGAAAAAAATACCCAGCTACCAGCCGTGGAAGGTGCGCTGCTGGTTAACCGTGTTGTCTGGTTTATTGTTGGCCTGGTGGTTTTAGTCGCGACCTACCCGCTGTTTTCGCTTTCAGTGGAGAAGGCGAGCGGTAAATCTAGTTCGAAGCAAGACGAGCAGGTAAGCGAAGCAAGACCTGCCGTGATGCAAAAAAATCCTGTTCATCAACAATTTGGTTTTGCGGTACAGCTGCAGCAGCTCAGGTCACAAATTGGTATTGATGTAAAAAGCATCATCTTCAGTATCCCCTTCCTGGTGATGTTTGTGCTTGGTTTTATTCAAGTGATGGTTGCCGCACTGGGTGATCTTGGCAATATTTTTGGCACCTCGGTTTATCCAACCACCAACAATATGCTGCGTATTATCAATAGCGCATTTTCGCTGTCTTTGCTTGCTGTGCTCATCTATTCATCCGGTGAAATGATGGCGAGGGAACGAGATAGCCGAAGCAACGGCCTATTAGATGCGATGCCATTTCCAAACTGGGTCATGTTGTTCTCGAAACTAATCTCCCTTGGCAGCGTTGTTGTGATGATGATTCTTGCAGCTACCCTGGGTGCAATATGCGTGCAGCTGTACAAGGGCTATTACGACATTAATCTGCTTCAGTATCTTGCGGGTTCGTTGTTCTTCTTCCAGTTTCCTATCTACTTTGCCGTCGTACTTGCGGTGTCTTTTTATGTGCTAAGTCGCAACAAGTACATGTCGATGTTCTTAATGGTGCTCTACTTCGTGCTTACGCTTGTACTGCCTGCCATTGGCTTTGAGCATCACCTGTACCTGATGAATCAATTGAATTTGCCCTATTCAGATTTTAACGGCTATCAGCAAAATCTTGAGCCATATTTGTGGCAGACCCTCTACTGGAGTTTGTTTGGTTGTCTATTACTCATAGCAGCCCATTTGTTGTGGCCAAGAGGCAGCGAGGACGACTGGAGCAACAGGATGAAGCTTGTGCGGCAACGGATGAGTAAGCCGGTTGTGATTTCTCTCTGGGGATTCTCGACCGCCTTTTTGCTAGTAGGCATGTTTATTTACTACAACACTGTCATCTTGAACGAATATGTGACTAACGATGATAGAGAAGCGCAACGGGCAGATTATGAAAAGTCATACAAACAGTATGATGAGCTGGCGATGCCGACGATTGAAAAAGTGTACGTAGAAGTCGATATCTTTCCGTCGCGCCAGGAAGCAACTGCCAGGGGTAGCTATGTATTGCGAAACCACACCGCAGCACCCCTGGATCAAGTGCACTTTACCGACCCACTGGGAGTAACCGTCAATGCGCTTGATGTACCTGCTGCGAATCTTACATTCGATGAAGCGCTTGGTTACAGAATATATCGTTTCGATAAGCCATTGATGCCAGATGAGACGATGGAAGTGAAGTTCGACATTGATTGGTTAACGCCAGGGTTTGCCAATAATGGCCATACAGTCAAATTGACTAGTGATGGAACCTTCTTTGATAGCACAGACATCCTGCCGTTGTTGGGCTATCAAGCTGAAGCAGAGTTACAGGACAACAACAAGCGTCGAGAACATGACCTGCCGCCTGTGCAACGTCTACCTGATATTGACGATGAGGCCGCTTATATGGAGTCTGGACTGTCCAGTGATCGCGTCTGGTTTGAAGCCATCGTCTCCACCAGTAAAGACCAAATTGCTATTGCGCCAGGCTACTTGCAGTCAAGCTGGGAGGAAGACGGCAGGGCCTATTTCCACTACAAGATGGATGCACCGATATGGGATTTCTATTCCTTCTTGTCAGCTGATTATGAGGTAAAGAAGGACAATTGGAATGATGTGTCTATCGAGGTCTACTATAAGCACGATTACAATGTCGATAGGATGATAGAGGCAACCAAGGCATCGCTGGATTACTACACGGAGAACTTTTCCCCCTACCAATATCGTCAGTTTAGAATTCTGGAGTTTCCTCGTTATCAGGGTACCTTTGCCCAGTCCTTCCCAAACACCATTCCCTTCTCGGAACAAATTGGGTTTACAGCAGATCTCAGAGACGAATCCAAGATTGATTATGTTTACTATGTCACGGCACACGAGATGGCACATCAATGGTGGGGCCATCAGGCGATAGGTGCCAATGTGCAGGGCTCGACAATGATTATTGAATCCCTGGCCCAGTATTCTGCTTTGATGGTGATGGAGAAGACCTACGGCAAAGACGTGATGAAGCGCTTTTTATCCTATGAGTTAGATCGCTATCTGCGGGACAGAGGTGGTGAGCTGATTGAAGAGCTGCCGCTTTATCGGGTAGAAAATCAACAATACATCCATTACCGAAAAGGTTCGCTGGTGCTCTATGCCCTGAAGGACTACATCGGTGAAGAAAATTTAAACCGGGCTCTGGCAAACTTTATTGATGCCTATGCCTTTAAAGGTGCGCCTTATCCGACAACCCGGGATCTTATTGCCATGATCAGGGCCGAGGCACCTGCTGAATACCAGGATACGATTACCGACCTACTAGAAAGAATCATCCTATTTGATCTTAGCGTCGAGGAAGCAACCGCACGAGCTGGCGATAATGGGCAATATGAAGTCACCATCAATGTTGCCGCAAGGAAGTATGAGGCAGATGGTGAGGGGCAGGAAGTTGAAATTCCTATCTCAGATTGGATTGATATAGGCGTGCTTGGTGAAGTTGATGCTGAAACCGATCTGCCAGAAGTCATTCATCTGGAAAGGGTTAAGATCGATATCAATCAAAAGCAGTTCACATTTCTTGTGGACAAGAAACCAGATGCTGCAGGTATAGATCCGCTTAACAAACTTATTGATCGCAATCCAGAAAATAACATTGAGAATCTGGTGTTTGAACAATAAGTCGGCTGGCTTAGAGACTAGCACCAACAATGCTGACGACGACATCACTAATGGTGTCGTCAGCAGTGAATTGCCAACCTGAAGAAACATTCACAGCCGTGCCAGCTTCGATAGCTGTGGCGACGGTACGTTGAATCTGTTGGTTGTTGACGATAGCGGAAAAACTAACTTCTACCTTTGCAACATCGAATTCAGTTCTATTTTGTATGCTGGCATAGAGGATGCCATCGGTACTGAGGTGCGGCTGTTTTGCAAAATAAGATTCAGGATTATCCGGTAGATCGAGGCGAATATACGCTTTGCTTGCGGCCTGGCCAATGGGGCTCTGATTATTACTTGCGGCCGTGCTGAAGTAACTTTTTGCCGCCTGCCGATCACCTTCTAGCAAGGATAATTGTCCTAGCTCGTTATTGGCCACGGCAGTGGGTAAGAGTTCGTTGCTACGTTGTAAATATTGTTTTGCGGCAGCTGGCTTGCCTTGTTTTGATAAAACAAGGCCCTGACCAAGATGATATTCAAAGTAGCTGTCATCGAGTGAGAGGGCGCGGCTATAGGCATCTGTTGCCTGATCATAGGCCTTTTGTTGATAGTAGATATTACCGAGTAAACCGTGGAATCTGGCCTCATTGGGTACCATATCGATAGCGCTGACAAGTTTCGCCCGCGCGGCATCATAGTCTCCTTCCCCCAGTAGTGCCTGGGCAGTATCAAAGCTGTCATAGGCGGGCTTTGTCTGCTTCAGAAAGGCAATATGTTGTTGATAGCGATCCTTGCCGAGCTCGCCTTTTGGATTACCGAGTTCAGCGACGGTTTTCTTATTGGCGTCTACCCGCTGCATAGAGGGTGGATGGCTTGCGAAAAGACCATCTATCCAACTGCTCTGGCGACCTTCTGATAGTCTGACAAACGTTTGTTGAAGAGCGATGGCAGCGGCAGGATCGTAACCTGCCCGCGCCATATATTGAATGCCATAGTAATCCGATTCCAGTTCGGCATTGCGACCGTATTTTTGGCTTATGAGTTGTGCGCCAACTTGTGCGCCACCGACCACATAGTTTGCATAGTCGGAATCTGCCACACCGATTGCCGTTGCCATGAGTAAGCCCTGCAACATCATGCCTCGCTGCATAGCATTCGCACCGTGCTTTGCTGCAGCATGAACTGCCTCGTGACCGAGCACCGCGGCGAGTTCAGCCTCATTTTCTAATTCCAGGAGTAGACCGCGATTAACTGCAATCTTGCCGCCAGGCAGGGCCCAGGCATTGGGTACCGAATTGTTTAGTACAACAAATTCATAGGGCAGGTCGCGATCACTAACCCTTACCACCCGCTGGCCAACCTCGTTGACATAGGCACTAAGCTCGGGGTCGGTGGTAAATTCACCCCCTTGTGATTGCTGCGAAGGCAAGTATTGTTGGGCGCCCATCTGAATTTCATCTGCTTCAGAGATTAACGATAGTTCAGACTTGCCGGTCACTGGATTAACGGCACAACCGGTGGTCGCGCAAACGCAGAGCCACATGAGGATCACAAATCTATTCATTTTTCTCTCCAATCCAGACCTATTAGGATGCGCACATGGTATTTGGTTTTAGTATCAGTTTCGAGAGGCCCTGGCCCCGGCGTTCAGCTACGCTTCATTTGAGGTAAGATATACCCATTAAAGCGGATGGATGATTGATAGTTTGACACTTGAATTGGAACGAATCGAATCAGCGTTAACGACGCACACCCCGGTATTGCATCCAACAACAAAACAAACGCGCCGTGCAGCGGTAGCGACAATCCTACGCCAGAGTGCTGACCATGTTGAAGCATTGTTTATCCTAAGAGCGACCAAGGAGGGAGATCCCTGGTCAGGTCAAATGGCGTTTCCTGGGGGGCATGTTGAAACCGTTGATGAATCACTGCGTCACACAGCCGAGCGTGAGACCTGGGAGGAAATTGGTCTGGATCTCTCTGCTGAAGGTCGATACCTCGGTCCACTCAATGAGGTAAAGGCAAACCCCCGTGGCCGAAGTCTAGACATGGTCGTCTCACCCCATGTGTTTCTGCTTGAAAATCCTCAGCCTGAATTCTCGCCAAACTACGAGGTTGCTGATGTGCTCTGGGGTTCACTAAATGATATGTATCATCAACGAACCGTGGGTAAGCACGAATTCGAGATCGCGAATCAGAAGCTTATTTACCCGGGCTATAGTGTTGGCGGCCAGGTTGTCTGGGGGCTTACCTTGAGAATGGTCGAAGACCTTTTCGAGATGCTTAATCCAGCCTGGCGATCTAAATACAATTTTGATTAACGCTAGCTGACGTTTGCCGCCACTTCCTTCAGGTACCGGGTATAAAGCCAACCAAGGTACTTCTCCACACCATGCTTTACGTTTTCGCTGCGAAGCGATGGGAACATATCAAACGCATGCTGCGCACCGCTAATTTCAGCATAAGCAACTGGTGAAGCAGAGCATGCTTTTAGTTGTCTGGCGAAATCACGGGCTTCTTCAACAGGTACCAGACTGTCACTGTCTCCGTGAATAATCAGAAAAGGCGGTGCATCTGCGTTAATCCGGAATAAGGGTGAGGCCTGGCGATAGATATCCTCATTACCCTGAAGCGGGAGTTTCATCACTGACGACTCGAGGGCATGCTTAAGGCCGGTGTTTTTCTGGCGCTGATGAGCGTCTGTAAAGTCATAGACACCATAGAATGAGACAGCTCCCTGAACGCGCGTATCCTCGTCCTCAAAACCAGGTTG
>CBDUKY010000060.1:0-10943 GCA_965367925.1 uncultured Pseudomonadales bacterium
AGGCGCAACTATTGTTGTGCAACCGAAGTTTTCCGCATCACGGTTCTGGCCCTTGTCGCTCAAGTACAAGCTAACCTGGCTTTCGACGATTCCTTTTGCATTCAAAGCGATCGCGGGTCAGCCAGTGCCTGAACATCAGTATCGGTTCTGGGGTACGGCGGCACACATACCGGCACTGAAAGACGCATTCAAGGTCGATACCATCGGCTGGTGGGGCATGACGGAAACACTGACCCACGGTATTGTGACAGATATGGATCATCCTGGTCCGGCAGGCTCAATTGGTCGCGTGGCTCCGGAGTATGAAATCCAGATTCGTACCGGGGAGGGTAAGCTTGCAGGACCTGGTGAGAGAGGTCTGTTATTTATCCGCGGTGTCCGGGGCGTTTCTCTGTTTAAAGAATACTATCGAAATGATGAAGCGAACCAGCAAGCCTTTGATGAAAATGGCTGGTTTGATACAGGGGATATTATTCGCATGGACGAAAACGGTTATCTGTTTTTTAGTGACCGGGATAAAGACATGCTAAAGGTCGGTGCCGAGAATGTCGCCGCTTCAGAAATTGAGTCGGTGGTGATGCAGACTGGTCTTGTCAGTGAATGTGCTGTGGTGGGTCAGAAACACCATATGCTAGATGAAGTCCCTGTGGCCTTTGTGATCCTCGCGCCAGGTGTTGACGCCGGTGATGGTGTGGCAGAAAAAATTATTGGCTATTGCGAGACTAATCTAGCGAGTTTCAAGGTGCCGAAGGCGGTGCATATCGTTGATGCCTTGCCGAGATCGACCCTGGAGAAGATCGCCAAGAATGAATTGCGAAAAACCCTGGCACCGATTACCGCGAACTAGGCCAGCACACCACTTGTGGACTGCACCTGACGATTACGTGAAAAAAACGCAAGGTCAATGCTGCGGTCTATATGTTTCAGATGCAGGCTAGCCGGGTTTTTATCATGGTCGTCTTCTGTATCTCTTTGAATAATCTCCGCCATGACTTCACCAATCAGGGGAGCATTTTTAAACTGATTACCACTGGTGCCAATCGCGAGATAATAGCCGCCGAGATCTGTCTTGTCGTAGATGGGTATCCAATCATCTGATACATCATAGATGCCGACAGTGCCACGGGCCTGACTTTCGATTTTAATCTCAGGAAAGCGCTGGGCTGCGCGGTAGGCTTGTAGCGTCCATTGTTCGGTAAAACTATTGTTATAGTCGTCCGGGTCAACAATATCTTCAGGATCACAAGCCGGGTCTGCAGAACCAATGACAATGTCCTGACCATCAGGTTTCTGATACACACCGCAATCGAGATCGACAAGAAAACGTGTGCCTTTTTCAAAGTGTTTAACATCAGCAGACAGGTAGACAACCTCGTGGCGCATGGGCCTGGTCTTGATAGGAAGTTGATCTCCTAGTCCTGCGAGCAGATTGATCTTGCCGGAATGAGGGCCAGCTGCATTGATAATTCGCGCCGCTTGGATGGTTTCGCCGCTGTCTGTGGTGATGCCGGTTATGCTGCCGTCACGCTTTTGAATACTGGCCACCTGGGTATTAAAGAGGAATTTTGCCCCATGCGCTTTTGCTGCTGTCTGCAAATTATGACTAGCTAGTTGTGGGTCAGATACATAACCTGCTGCATCCACGACAATCCCGTGACTAATTGCGCCATTGGTTTTTTCACCAAAGCTCGCATCGTCGATCGGTTTAGGCGGGCCATAGGTATCAAGAGAGATGCCCGGATACATCTGTTCCAAGGCAGCTGCGTCCACCGTTCGATAGGTGACACCAACGGCATCCATGGCGCGAAGGTTTGCCTCATATTCAGCTTCTTCACCCGCTTTAACAAGAACCAGACCGCCGCATTCCGTGTATTTCACAAAACCGCGCGGATCGTCTACACCAAGAAATGCCTGCCAGTCTTGCCAGTAGAAGCGAGACTCATGGGCGAGGGCGCAAGAGGTGATATGGGAATACACTGGTCGGACAATGGCAGAAGAATGGCTTGTTGAACCATAGCCAGCAGCTGGCAGTTTATCGACGTTCAAGGTTTTTATGCCGCGTTTTGCTAACGCTAACGCAATGGAGCAGCCGACAACACCGGCACCGATAATCACTGCATCATACTGATAGGTCATACTAGCTCCTTTGAATCTTACCCCAAGCCAGATAGGATAAAGCTTCTAATAAAAGTTATAACAAGAATAACACGGGGCTTTTTATGCAGCATTCAGGAACCACTCCTGCCTGGACATCTCGGTTTGCCTTCTTAATGGCGTCAATCGGCTTTGCCGTCGGTCTTGGTAATATCTGGCGCTTCCCCTACATCATTGGTGAAAATGGTGGCGGGGCATTCGTCCTGGTTTATCTGGTTTGTGCTTTTAGTATTGGCCTGCCGATCTTGATCGCTGAACTCATGATTGGCCGCCGCGGTAGGATGACCCCGGCAGGTTCCATGAAGGCGGTGGCCCTGGAAGGTGGTCAGTCTAGCCGCTGGCAATGGGTGGGCATTATGAATCTGGCGACGGCTTTTTTGATTATGGTCACCTACAGTGTCGTTGCAGGCTGGGTGTTCAGTTATCTGGAAACGGCAATTACCACCGGCTTTAGTGGTGTGGATGCTACATCGGCTAATCAGGCATTTGATGATTTGTTAGCCAGCCCACTGAAGCTGATGTTCTGGATGGTTTTGACCCTGCTTGCCACTGGCTCGATTATTTATGCTGGCGTTGAAAATGGTATTGAGCGAGCAGTTAAAGTCTTGATGCCAATCCTGTTTATCCTCATGTTTGGACTTGTGGTCTATAACTATATGGTTGGCGGGTTTTCGGAGGCGATTAGTTACCTGTTTAACCCTGACTTTTCCAAGATCAATGCCTCGGTAATGTTAGCAGCCATTGGTCAGGCGTTTTTCTCTATTGGTGTTGCCATGGCCGGTATGATGACTTTTGGTGCCTATCTACCGAAAGAAATATCAATTGCCAGGTCAGCACTGATCATCATTGTTGCAGATACCTTTGTCGCCTTCCTTGCGGGGCTGGTTATCTTTCCGGCTGTGTTTAATAACGGTCTTGATCCAGCCGGTGGTCCCGGACTAATTTTTCAGACTCTGCCAGTAGCTTTTGCGAGTATGCCGGGCGGGCATATTGTCAGTGTCTGTTTCTTCTTGCTGCTGTCTGTTGCCGCTGTCACATCAATGGTTGGTCTTATTGAGCCATTGACACACTTTGCAGAAGAAAAGTGGGGTTACACCAGACATCGGAGTGCCGTGATGATTCTCGCGGCAATTGGGTTTTTGAGTATCTTTAGCGTGCTTAGTTACAACCTGCTGGCGAATTTCAAGGTCATGGGTAATGACCTTAATACCTTGATGGATTTTGTTTCTAATCAGTTATTCTTACCACTCGGCGGTATGTTTATCGCGCTCTTTACCGGCTGGTTTGTAAGTCAAGCTATTAGCCGCGATGAAATCGACATGAGCGCAAGCATGTACAAGCTCTGGCACTTTCTGATTCGCTATATTGTGCCACCAGCTATTCTGGTGGTCTTTGTTCTAGGGATTACCTGATAGCTAGATAAATCAGAGGTTTTGTAGCCAGTCGATCAGGTTCTCCATGACTTCTTCTTTGTTGATTTCATTGAGCATTTCATGGCGACCATCACTGTAATATTTGGTGGTGGTCGTTAGACCGCGACCACGCCAGGCGTTGAGTAGCCTGTTTAGATTCTTCAGTTCATTGTGAACGGGGTCAGCAGTGCCAGAGAAGACGTAAATAGGCAGGTCTGCGGGTATGTCACGGATCTGGTGCTTATCCTGGGTTGTGCTCACACCATCGAACATATAGGCAAGTGACTGGGGGAAGGGCACAAAGCCACATTGGTCATCCTCGATGTACTTTTGTACCTCAGCTTCATCCCGACTTAACCATTCAAAGCCTGTTGGATTTTCTACATCAGCCTCAAACTTCTTGTTAGCACTACCGAAGATCAAGAAGTTAAGCAGATTGCTTTCTTTATGTGGGCCAAGCCGCTTGTTCTCGAACCAGCATAAGAGGCGCGTGATCCAGATCATTAACGTGGGTGAAAAGCCTGGGCTACCTGATAACACCAGTGCGTCTATGGTATGGCCATATCGGGTCACATATTGTTGGCTAAGCATCGCCCCCATGCTGTGACCAAATAGAATCTTTGGTTTACCGTGGATCGCATGTTGATCCAGCATTTGAAACATATCGTCAATGGTTCGATTCCAACCGTCGGTACCAAAATCCCCAAGTAATTTTGCGGTGCCGCCATGACCCCGGTGATCGTTTGCGATGACGGTATAGCCAGCATTGCAGAGTTGCGTCGCTGTCCAGTCGTATCTTGCGGCATGTTCACCCATACCATGGGCGATATAGACGGTTGCCTTTGATTCGCCTTCTGGCTGCCAACGATAACAGTTGAGATTGGTGCCATCTTTTACGGTGTAGGTAAATTGTTCCATTGCAGTCATTTATAGGTGTCCTTCTGCAAAGAGTTTATCAATGGCGACAGCGACGCCATGGTCTGTGTTGTCGAGGGTCGTATAGGTGGCCGCATCTTTGATGAATTGTGCCGCCTGGCCCATGGCAACAGATGCGCCACTAATCTTAAACATCTCGATATCATTTTCCGCATCACCAAAGGCGACCACATCCTGAAGCGCTAATCCCAGATGATCACAGGCAGACTTTAATGCCTCGCCTTTGTTCGCGGCCTTGGCGGTAATGGTGATAACGATCTTGCCGTTAGGACCAATGGAGTCATAGAGGTTTACATGGTCTGCAAATTTCGGCAACAGATTGGTTTTGATTTCTGAGACGATGCCAGAGCCCTGGATGGCAGCAATTCTCGGTCTGCCGTGGCTTGCTGTATCAAGCCTTGGGACCCATTTCATCTCCGGCGGTAACTGTGACATATCCGGTTCGCCATCGAGCTTTAGGATTACATCTTCCTCGGTGGTGATGGTTGCAATACACCGGGCGTTATTACAAAGGTCATATAAGGCCGAGACAAATTCATCAGGCAAACGATGATCAAAAATATCCTTGTTTTCATCAGGTAAAAACACTTCAGCGCCACTGCAAGCAATAATCGGTTTGGTGATGCCAATCTGGGCGGCAATGCCCTTGGCCATTTGCCGCCATCTGGCCGTGGCAATGATGATTTCAATGCCTGCCTCATGGGCTCGCTGAACCGCCGCGCGATTTTCTGGCGAGAGGTCTTCTCCTACCAGTAGGGTACCGTCCAGATCGATTGCTAGTGCTTTATATGCCATTGATGAGATGTGCTCTTTTTTATTTGATTAATAGTCGCTGGCTCGCGGCGTCTGTTGCAAGTGCCTTGTCGCAGCGCTTTTAGTAAAGCTATCATGGATCAACCTCGCTTGAACACTTGGAAAGTAACATGGACAAAGCAACCTGGCTGGAACAGGTCCAAGAAGATATTCTGGCGCCGGATCAAGTGATTTGTGATCCGCACCACCATCTCTGGGATCACCCCAATAGTCGCTATCTGATTGATGAAATTTGTGCTGATGTCGGTGAAACGGGCAAGGACGGTCAAACCCATCAGGTAGTAAGCACCGTATTTGTTGAATGCGGTTCCATGTATCGATCGGCTGGCAGTCCTGCCATGGCACCGGTCGGTGAAACAGAGTTTGTCCAGGGCGTCGCGGCCATGAGTGAAAGTGGCAATTATGGCGATACGCGGGTTGCCAGTGCCATAGTGAGTTTTGCTGATCTTTGCCTGGGTGAAGCGGTCAGACCGGTGCTTGAGGCACATATTGCGGCAAGCCCGAATCGATTTCGCGGTATTCGTCACGCGGCTGGTTGGCATGCTGACAAAGCGGTACGTAATTCTCATACCAATCCGCCAGAACACTTGATGACGTCAGCGGCATTTAATGATGGTTTTGCGGTATTAGATGATATGAATCTGACCTTTGACGCCTGGTGTTACCACTACCAGATCCCTGAACTGGTCGAAGTGGCTAAGCGGTTTCCCAATACCACCATTATTCTTGATCATTTTGGCGGGCCGCTGGGTATTGGCCCATTTGCCGATAAGAAAACCGAGGTGTTTAACGAATGGCGAGGCCATGTTGAACCCCTTGTGAATTTGCCAAACGTCTACTTTAAGCTTGGCGGCATCAATATGAAGGTAAATGGTTTTGACTGGCACAAGCGGGCCCTACCACCAACGTCTGATGAACTGGTTGCCGCGACAGGGCACTACTATCAACACTGTATTGAGAATTTCGGTGCCGAGCGTTGTATGTTTGAGAGTAATTTCCCCGTCGATAAGGAATCCGTGAGCTATCACGTCCTGTGGAATGCGTTTAAGAAGATAGCAGCCAATTGTTCAGCTGCGGACAAGCAATGGCTGTTTCATGACACAGCGGTGAAAGCATATGGTCTAGCCGCCCGGGCATAGTCAGCAGAAATTAAAGGTAGCCAGCTATGCCACAAAGTGATCCAACGCACCGGGACTAAATCTAGTATTCTATAGGGGTTATTTACCGGGTTGTTACATTGGATCGTCGTAAGGTTTTAGAAAGAATTGTGCAGGGCTTTTCAGTCACAGCGTTGGCTGCCTTTACCTATCCCTTTATTAAGTCCTTTCTGCCGTCATTTTCTAATGAAATGACCATGGAGGTTGATATTAGTGATTTGCAGCCTGGCCAATCCAGATTAGTGCACTGGCTAGGTCGTAACCTGGTACTGGTTCGCCGCCCACCAGAAGTCATTGCAGCCCTCAAAGCGCCGCGGGATGAACTAAAAGATCCAGATTCCAGTCATTCGAATCAACCCGACTTTGCGGCCAATCCATTTCGCTCCCGGCGCCCGGAACTGTTTGTTGCCTTCACTAACTGCACCCATCTTGGTTGTGAAGTGCTGAAAAAAGAAGACACCTTTACCTGCCCATGTCATCAGAGTGAATTTGATGCAGCAGGCAGGGTAATAGAAGGTGCGGCGGCGCCCACCAATCTTGAAATTCCTAACTATCAATTTTTGTCTCGCAATGTGATTCAGCTTAAACCCATGGAGAACTCATGAAACAGGTCGCGCTCTTTGTTACTTGCCTGGTGAACAACGTCAAGCCGTCCCTGGGTTTTGATGTTGTGACGATTCTGGAAAGCTGTGGTTATGAGGTAGTCGTACCCGGTCAGCAAACCTGCTGTGGACAGCCGAATTACAATGGCGGTGGACGGGACGCGGCAAAGGCCATCGCAAGACAGGTGATAGATACCTTTTTACCTTTTGAAGCGGTGGTGATTCCAAGCGGTTCCTGTGGTGGTATGATTTCTAAACACTATGTAGAACTGTTAGCGGACGATGCAGCCTACAGCGAAAAGGCCACTGCCTTATCGGCGAAGGTTTATGAATTGAGTCAGTTCCTGGTAGAGAAAGCGAACTATCAACCCAAAGCCGCGCCTGCTATGCAGGTTACCTATCACGATGCCTGCGCTGGCTTGCGAGAGCTCGGCATCAAGTCCCAGCCCAGGACCTTGCTTGAGCAAGCAGGGCACCAGATTACAGAACTCGCAGAAGCCGAAACCTGTTGTGGTTTTGGTGGGACCTTTTGCGTCAAGTATCCGGATATTTCCAATGCCATGGTAGCGAGAAAAACCAGAGATGTTGTCGCCTCTGGCGCCGAGGCACTGGTTTCAGGGGATCTTGGCTGTATTTTAAATATGGAAGGCAAGCTGAACCGGGAAGGCCGAGAGGTGCCGGTTTATCACTTTGCTGAATTGTTGGCCTTGTCAGAACGTGAGTCAGATAAGCTGGAGGGCAAAGCCTAGTGGACGTTACCACCAAACAGTTTATTCCACTGACCCAGGTCGCGCTTGAGAATGAAGGCTTGCAAGAAGCCATGGGGAATCTCGGTGCAAGACTCGCCATGGGCCGGACAATGGCCGTGGCCGATCTACCAGAATTCGACCAGCTGCGCGATGAAGCCCTGGCCCTGAAAAATCATACCCTCGCGCATCTCGATGTTTATCTAGAACAGTTTGAAGCCCAGGTTGTTGCGAAAGGCGGCACCGTCCACTACGCCAGTACCGATGAAGAAGGGCGGCAGATTATTCTCGATATTTGCAAGGAGAATAACGCAAAGCGAGTCACCAAAAGTAAATCCATGGTGACCGAAGAGTTAGACCTTGTCCCGTTTCTGGAAGAACATGGATTAGAAGCTGTTGAAACGGATCTCGGTGAATACATTATCCAACTGCGAGGTGAGCGCCCTAGTCATATTGTTGCACCGGCAGTGCATCTAACCAAGGCGCAGGTCTCCGATACCTTCTTTGAACATCACAGTAAATTAGGTTTTAACGAGCATCTCACTGAGCGAGCTGACCTAGTCGCAGAGGCCCGCTATGTGCTGCGAGATAAGTTTTTAACAGCAGATGTTGGCATTAGCGGCGCTAACTTTATTGTCGCTGAAACAGGCACCATTGTGCTTGTGACGAATGAGGGGAATGCTGAACTCACCACATCGCTGCCAGATACCCATATTGTCGTCACCGGTATTGAAAAGGTGATTCCAACCATGGAAGACGTTTCCACCTTTGTCCGCTTGTTGGCGAGGTCCGCAGTTGGTGCAGATATTTCAGCCTATACGTCATTTATCACCGGTGCGAGACGAGAAGAAGATGCAGACGGACCAAAAAACTTCCATGTGGTATTGGTTGATAATGGTCGCAGTAAAATGCTCGGTAGTGAGTTTCAAGATATGCTCCGTTGCATCCGCTGTTCTGCCTGTTTAAATCATTGCCCGGTGTATTTATCCGTTGGTGGTCATGCCTATGGCTCTGTTTACAATGGTCCAATGGGGGCTGTACTAACGCCGCAACTAGCGTCTTTGCATGACGCTGGTCATCTACCCAATGCATCCACGTTTTGTGGAAAGTGTGAAGAAGTTTGCCCGGCACGGATTCCATTGCCAAAGCTAATGCGCTTCTGGCGAGACAGAGAAGCGGCACAGAAACTCAACCCAACCGGTATGCGCTGGGGGCTTGCAAGCTGGGGATTCTTAAACCGGCATCCAGTCTTGTACCGGCTCGTTACCCGGATCGGTAATCTGGTGTTACGTAACTGGCGCGCGGACGCAAAGGGTTTTATCTCAAGTTTACCGGCGGTTGGCGGTAACTGGACAAAAGACAGGGATTTCCGCAAGCCAGATAAGGGGACATTTATGGATCAATGGGGGCAGCGCAATGGCAAAAAATAAAGTCCTCGCGGATATTCGTAGTCGGCTTGGTGTGGCTGAAAATGATCCAGGTAGATTAGCGGCGGTAAATGAAAGAATTGCCAGCCATCCACGAAACACCATTCCTGGCCGGGCAAAAATGCCCCATGAGGCGCTGATTGAGCAGTTCCAACAACGTTCGGAAGGGCGCGGTATGACCACAAGCCGTGTGGCTAACAATCAGGCGGTGATTGCGGAAATTTTAAATCGGATCGATGGCGTTGAAATTGAATTGTGTGTCAGCACTGATGTGCTGGCGATGGGGCTACCATTTGAATCCGAAAGCCGGATAAAACTTGTGAAGTGGACCCCAAAATCCAGCCTCGGTACCACACTGACGACCTGCTATGGCGGCGTTGCTGAGACAGGCAGCCTGGCTGTGATCTCATCAAAAAGTAATCCGCTCAGTCAGAGCTTTCTAGGGGATCAGCATATTGTGATTTTGCAGACGAAAGATATTGTCGGTGCCTATGAAGAAGTCTGGCAGCGCGTTAGAGAAGAGGGTGGTATGCCGCGGGATCTAACCCTGGTCTCTGGACCGTCTTCGACCGGTGATATTGAAATGCGCATGGAGTATGGCGCTCACGGTCCGCGTGGCTTGCATGTGATTATTGTTGGCGAGCCACTTGAAAGCTACGAACCACTCGGTTAAATATTTGCATCATGAAACATCTGCTGATTATCTTTCATAGCAAAGACGGTAGCACCGGTAAGATGGCGGAGGCTGTTTTCAAGGGTGCTAATCATCCGGATATTGAAGTGGAGGTCCGCATGGTACTGGCCAAGGACGCTGTGCTGGAAGACCTGCTATGGGCTGACGGGCTGATTCTGGGTTCACCGGAAAACTTTGGCTATATGTCTGGTGCCATGAAAGACTTTTTTGACCGCACCTTCTACCCGGCTGAAGGCAAGGTAGAGGGCTTACCCTATTGCATATTTATCAGTGCGGGTAACGATGGCCAGGGCGCGCTAACCAGTATTCGTCGTATCTGCTCGGGATTCCCTTTTAAGGAAGTCCATGACCCAATTATCAAACAGGGTGATCTAACCCAGGATAAGCTAGATGCCTGTGAAGAAATGGGCATGTACATGGCAGCGGGTATAGAAACCGGTATTTTCTAGTACTGTTAGATACCGCCTTAGCCGGGTTGTTTTTCTACATTCATTAACATCTCGCCGCTGTCTAGCCGGGCAAAATATTCTCGCGCCGCCTTCATCACATGCTTTGAGAGCAACAAGGCTGAAATCGTGGTTGGGATAGCCATCAATGCAAAGGCGCCATCAACCAGCCCGACCATGGCATCAATTGAGATCACCGCGGCAAACACAGTCGTCACCACGACAAGATAGTTGTAAAGGTGTTGATGTTTAGCGCCAGCCAGAAAACCAAGACACTTGGTGCCATAGTAGGAATAACTAAAGATGGTGCTAATACTAAAACACAAGATGCACAGGATCAGGATATAGATACCAACACCTGGAATAGTTTTCGAGAAGGCTTCTGCCGTCATGGTTACACCGTTGGCATCAGAACCTTGCCAGACACCGGATATTAAAATGACAAGGGCAGTGGAGGTACAAATAAACAAGGTGTCGACAACCGGGCCGATCATCGCGACTAGCCCTTCACGGACTGGCTCATTGGTTTTAGCAGCACCATGGGCCATGGCCTCGG
>CBDUKY010000061.1:0-10920 GCA_965367925.1 uncultured Pseudomonadales bacterium
AACGCTTGATGCGATGACCGGCACTGTGTTTGAAATTGGTAGTCGGGGTACAGGTAATCGAGGAGAACTTAACTGGCACTGGGATGTGTCCCTCTATCAAGCAAATATCAACGATGAAATTCTTTCCAGAGATGATCCGTTAGCGCCAGGTACAAGTCTGACCACGAACGTTGATGATACGGTACATCGCGGCATAGAGGTTTTGTTTGGGGCCAGCTACCCACTAGCAAATGGTCGTATTGATGGTTTGATAAGCTACACCTTGAATCGATTCAAGTTTGATGGTGATCTTAGTTACGGTGACAATGAATTGCCTGCAGCCCCTGGTTTCGTGATTCGAGGTGAAGCAATCTATCGAGCTGAAAACGGTCTGTTTGCAGGTCCTACATTTGATATTGTCGATAAACGATATGCTGATTTCTCTAACAGTTATGAGGTCGATGATTATCACCTGATTGGCTTCCGAGCAGGCTATAAAGCTGAAAGCTGGGAACTATTCCTTGAGGGCAAAAACTTAACGGATGAGGAGTATGTCGTCACTCATTCGGTGAAAGACATTGCGACGCTGACAGATGAAATTTTAAATGCTGGTGAACCGCGTTCTGTTTATGTTGGATTTCGTCTGGGACTCTAATTGAACATGTCTACATCAAAGGTAGAAAAGCAACTATACGCGTCAATGTGGCGTTGGCACTTCTATGTGGGTCTACTGGTCATGCCATTCCTCACTGTACTGTCAGTGACAGGGTTAATCATGGTGCTTAGTAGTGCAACCGAGTCATATAGGTTAGCAGATAAACTTTACGTGGCGCCTGATGGTGAGGTCATGTTGCCAGGTGCGCAAGTAGCTGCAGTAGAAGTTGCATATCCTGACGCTGATATACAGGCCTATATCCCACCCGTTGATGCTGATCGAAGCGCTGAGATTGTGGGTGTCGATGCGATAGCTGGCCTTCCTGCATGGGAGCAGCCAACACTGTCAGTATTCGTTAACCCTTATAGTGGTGAGATTTTAGGGGTTCAAAATCCGCAGCAAACCTTATATGCACTGGCGCAGAAAATTCATGGCACCTTATTATTGGGTACGACTGGAGATTACCTTGTTGAGATAGGTGCGAGTTTCGCTGTTTTGCTTGTGATAAGTGGATTGTTTTTATGGTGGCCTAGATCTGGTCGTGGTGGTTGGTTATACCCAGGAGGTAGTAAGCGATCACGGCGAGAAGCTGCGAGGAGCCTACATGCAAGTGTCGGTTTCTGGATGGCACCAGTACTGCTATTTTTCCTGATTTCTGGTTTGGCCTGGACGCCTGTCTGGGGCGGTCAGTTAACCCAGGCCTGGAGTAGTTTCCCTGCTGAACGAATGCAAGCACCAACATCTGAACGGAATCATGAGGATCTAAATCATGTTGGTCACACTGTTGCACCCTGGGTGTTAGAGCAAACCCCATTACCTGAATCGCAACCAGACCTGAAAGATAAGAATGAATTGCCCGTGTCGCTTAATCAGGTGGTTGATAAAGCGCTGGCGAAAGGTTTTACAACGTATCGCGTCTTGTTCCCCCAGGGGGAAACCGGTGCGTGGACGATCTCGGCTGTAACAATGTCCGGTGACGTCTCTGACCCGAGAAGTGATCGAACCTTACATATCGATCAGTATTCAGGCGAAGCCCTTGCTGATGTTGGATTTGCTGAATACTCCATTATGGGTAAGGTGATGGCAGCAGGCATTGCCTTGCATCAGGCTGAGACAGGGTGGCTAAATTTGGCAGTCAACCTACTGCTATGTATGAGCGTGATTATTCTGATGACAGCGGCGAGTATCATGTGGTGGCGAAGACGTCCTGAAAAAGGCTTTCGTTTGCTTCCACCACCGCAGCCAATGGGTACGAGTAGATTCAATACAATCATGATCGGTATGGGTGTGATAGCTCTGGCGTTTCCCCTCGCGCTGTTGGTTTTAGTGGGGATGCTAGCGCTTGATTGGTTGTTAATTTCCAGGATTGAAAGACTAGGTGTAGCGTTAAAGTAAGCACGACAGATCAGGCTATAATGGACGCCTATGAGATGGTTTTTTTTCTCATGTCCTGGCAATAAAACAAGGCATATAAGCCGTTTCAATCCGCCTGGTAGCAATTTAATCACTGGCTTAAGGCCTCAAGTGGCAACCTTTGAATAGAGAAATAACATCCACGCAGGATGATCAGCTAATAGATATAGATGTTGATCATTTTTCTTTACCTATCGCTAATACAATGAAAGTACTAGTGATGCTGCACTGGTTTGAATCAGTTGCGCAATGTACCGCGCTCGTAGTTGCTGCCTTCGCGTTAGGTTTTGAGCTTCCGTACGGCAGTCTATGGCTAATTGTGCTGTTGTTCGCGGTTTGGAATACTGGCACCACCTATTTCCTCAGGCGCGAGAGACTACAGAATTCTGAGTTTCAGGTATTACTGCAACTTGGTGTGGAGATAGTGACCCTGACTGGCCTTTTGTACTTTACAGGTGGTGCGACTAATCCCTTTGTCTCTCTCTATCTGGTGCCCATTGCCCTCGGTGCAATCGTATTGCCAAGGCGAATGGCTATTGCGGTAATGCTCTGCGCAATGACGTGTTACACAGTGTTGATGTTTCACTTTGAGCCACTGGTGGATCAGCATGTGGGGCACAGCAATGGGTTTGGTCTGCATGTCCTTGGTATGTGGGTCAATTTCCTTATTAGCGCTGTTGTATGCGTCGTTGCATTATCTTTTCTCGCAGCCCTGGCGAGGTCCCGTGCTGAAAGGATTATGCAATTGCGGGAGCGCATTATTCAGGACAATCGTGTCACTGCACTTGGTGGCATGGCCGCAGCCACCGCACATTCACTTTCAACACCGTTATCAACAGTTGCGGTGGTCCTGGATGGGCTAGAAAGTGAGTTAAACCCTGAGAGTGCTCATACTGGCAGCCTGATTAAGACGGCCCGTGAGCAGATAGATGTTTGTCGTGATCGGCTTTCAGCAATGCTTGACCGAAATCATGCAGAACGGATGAGCGATGCTAAAGTTGAGTCAGTTCAACAAGTATTGTCGCGGGTGTTACTTGAATGGCAGTTACTTCACCCGTTAGTTGAAGTGCATGTGTCCCAACAAACCAATCAGTCTGTGTTGGTAGGCGCAACAATCGACTTTTGCTTAACCACAGTTTTAGATAATGCGGCGGAAGCAAGCACTGAGAATGGCTCCTCAAAGATCATGGTGCGGTCAAGACAGCAGGACCATGAAATATTAATAGAAATAGAAGATGAAGGTGGTGGACCAATTCCAGAACAAACGCTTACAACAACGAAAGCGCATGGTGCCGGTGTTGGGCTTACCATTGCGAGGGCCAATCTTGTTAGGAGTGGCTGCAAATTAAACTTTGAAATGGGCGCAAAAGGTTGTGTCGCTATACTGTCTTTGCCAGTGCTCGATCTAACCCCAGGATCGCGGTCTTGAATATCCTTATTGCCGATGACGATCAGGTGTTCGCCCGTGTTTTAGCAGACGCTTTGCAAGGCAAGGGATACACTGTAAGCACTGTATTTGAATTGCGTAAAGTTCTGCCGACAATTGCTGCCCAGTCAGCGCAATGTATATTGCTTGATTTAATGATGGGGGAAGAAAGTAGTTTGCCCCTGATACCCGAGATAGTTTCTCATCATCCTGATTGCAATGTCGTGGTGCTAACAGGCTACGCGAGTGTTGCAACAACCGTGCAAGCCTTAAAATCAGGTGCAACTAACTACCTTGCAAAACCAGTTGGCGTAAGAGAAGTGCTGGCGATATTAGACGAACAAGCGTTGTCTCTATCGGATAATGGAACCTCAAAGGTTCCCGTGGATGATATTGAGTTGATGCCGTTGCACCAGGTTGAGTGGGAGCACATCCAACGCGTACTGATTGAGCATGATGGAAATATTAGTGCGACGGCGAGAGCTCTTGGGCTTCACCGGCGCACATTACAAAGGAAGCTAGAAAAGCGCCCAAAAAAGTGACGCTCCCTACAAATTGTTAAGGTCTTGCGAGCGGCGGCAACACGTCGGGCAAGCTCATCTGCAAGCTATCAATCGCGCGAGCTTGAGAAAACACTTTTTCAGGTGTCTTTGTTCTGACTTGTTCCAACCAGAATACACCATCGTAGGGTTCGCTGTTACCCCGGGTGCCCAGTACATCAAGGTCTCCGTCACCGTCCAGATCTCTAAACAACCATTTGTCATACATGCCGCGTTTACGACGAGAGATGTCGTGACGTGGCCAGTTGTTGAGAATGCCTTTGCCAGGATTCTCGAACCAGGCAATTCTACCAACTGAATTGTTTGCTGATACTAACGGACCATCTATGTCGCGAGGCCCGCGGCTATAGGCGCCAACAAAAATGTCGAGATCACCATCACTATCGATATCTCCGAGTCGTACGCTGACAAGTTGATCAGGTGCGGCATGGCCAATAATAGAAAACTCCCATTTGCCATCCTTGTTCTCTGGTTGGCGAAGTAGGGTGATCCATCCTGGCCAGGCGGTTGAAATAATGTCCGTTCGACCATCAGCGTTTAGGTCTGCATAGTCCATGTTAAAGCCAGTGATATACATATCCTTTGGCGCATCAGGTATTGAAATGGCGTGTTCTTTGAAATTTAACTGACCCTGGTTCTCAAACCAGAGTACGCGTGCTTCTGCCCTTGATCCGCCAACGATGTCTAGATCGCCATCGCCGTCCAGGTCGACTGGCTCAGCGTTAATTGGCACCCTTACCTTACCGAGGACTTGTTCTTTCCAGTCTTGCCCTTGTAGAGGGTCTTCTGGTGGCAGATATAGAGAAATGTTGTTTAGCGGTGCATCCTTAAGGTCTGGATTTTGTTCACCCTTGTTTGCTGAACTCACTTCAGGTCTGCCGTCACCATCAAAGTCTGCCAGGAAGGTGCGAATATATGAGCCGCGATGCTTGCTTACCTCCAGTATTGTGCGCTTCCATGTTGTATCCCGAATATCTTTGCCTGGATTCTGGAAGTAGATGAGGTGCGCAAGCTCTACCGCAACGACAACGTCGATATAGCCATCACCGTTTACGTCATCAAGCGTAACGTCTTCAGCCGCGGCAGCCTCAACACCAGATGCCAGCGTGCTGAGGTCCCAGTGGGTTGGACTATCGCTGCCCCAGGCGATTCGCACATGGCCAATGGGTTTGCCGTCATAGACAGTGTCTGACTCATGAACAGAAACGATGTCTTCATATCCATCTTTATCCAGATCTGCCATGGCTAAACCATCACTACCGCTCAAGTCCGCGATACCGCGACCTGGGTCGTCAATGATGTGTTCTTTCCAGGAAATATACTGACCGGTAGCGGAACGAACGCTACTTGCCTGGTCTGCAATAGCACCGTTGCACTCACCACATAAGTTGCCTTGTGGAGAGGCAGCCATAATCTTTTGCCAGAGCACGGTATCGAAATCGTTTGCCGGTGCATCACCTAAACGAGTAACAATCAGATTCATGCTTGGTACGACATAAAGTTTTCGTTTCAGGGCGCCAAAAGCTGCATACATATCCCCTGGTGCGCTCGGTACGAGGCCGTCGGTTGTAAGCCCCCTGGCAGTCAATGTTGGTTGACCATTTAGCCACCAGAGATATCCGTAGGATGGATTGAGTAGTTGAGAGGGCTTGTGGGTTTCAATAAGTTCGTTTGAAGGGATGACTGGTTTTCCACTCCAAATACCATTTGTTAGAAGGAGCATACCAATTCGTGCCATGTCTCTGGCGCTGGTGTAAAAACCTAGTTTGTTAGCGTCCATCTCTGGTTTTACCCAGGGTCGCGTTTTCCAACCGCTATCTGACATATGTATCTGCTTCGTGAGCCACCTATTTGTCAACTTATCGATGTTCTTTCCGGTCGCTTTTTCCAGCACAGGAACGAGTTGACTATAGGCGCGGGTATTGTATTGCCAGAGCTCGCCGGCTGGTGCTTTGAAGGTAAGTGCCGGTGTGAGTCCACTGGTCATGGAAAGAAGATGCTTTATTGTGATAGTCGCTTCCTGGTCTGCACTTGCCTTCGACCAGCCCTGACCTAGATACTCGCTCACAGGCGCATCTAATTGAATCCTTCCCTCCGCCAGTGCGCGTGCAGCGAGAATCGCGACGATGCTTTTTTGCATTGATGCCACATCTTCAATGCTATGACCGTTTTTATCCTTGCCACCCATCATTGCCTTGTAGGTTGGCGAACCTTCCACGTCCCAGCTACCCTCGGCAAGAATTTTGCCGCGATGGACGATAACGAGGCTGCTAGATTTTTGCTGTTTAGCATAATCGAGTGCTTCAGCAAGACCGTCTGGATTCCAACCGACAGAAGATGGATCGATGTTTTGCCAGCGCTTGTCTGGAAAGGAGAGTTCAAAAGGCTCGTTTTTTGTTTGCGCCTGTAGACTGCAGCTCAACAAAAACATTAGCACATAGGGTACGTATTTCACGATGGTAGCTTCGCTCTATTAGTGATGGTTTTTTAAGCAACGGCTAAGATGGCCGATCTTGTTGCTAAAGTCCACACTGGATGCATGCAACGTGATTGTTATGCGGCGTCGAGCTGGTTAGTGATTATTTACTAATTCATGAGCGAATAAGCTCTCAGCCGTTGCAATGATTGCTTCTTCTGTACTTCGCGGTTGCCACCCCAGTAATTGTCTGGCTTTCTCATTGCTAGCGAGCCTCACGTTACCAAGGTCGTTCAGCACGCCTTTTGCGGCTGGATTAACTTTCGAAATCAGTTTGATTGCCCAATTTGGGGTTTCAAAACGAGGCACCTTCTTCGCCCTTGTACCCAGGTGACGCTTTAGAATCTGACCAAGTTCAAACATTGAGATACAGTCACCTGCAACGCCAAGAAATCGCTCACCTGCGGCGTTGGGGGAGCGCATTGCTTTGATATGGAGATCAGCAGCATCCCGGACATCGACAACGCCGAAATATATTTTCGGGCAAATAGCCATGCGTCCTTCAAGTTGGTTCTTGATGATGCCAAGGGATGTGGAGATATCAGGGCTAATGGCTGGACCGAATATACCTGTTGGATTGATCACGCAGATTTCCATCTCCCCGGCTTCTGTAGATTGAAATTCCCAGACGGCGCGCTCAGCGAGGGTTTTTGATCTTATGTAAGCAGAGACACCACGCTCCTGTTCATTGGTCCAATCAAGCTCTGTGAACCTTGCACGGTTTGGCGGATGACCGTAGCCGATGGCGCCAAATGAAGATGTAACAATAACTCGTTTCACGGCAGCATCTCTCGCAGCACATAGAACGCGGAGTGATCCTTCTCTGGCAGGGATAATCAGTTCGTCCTCGGATTGAGGGCTAGCTGGTGGAAATGGTGATGCAATGTGCATCACATAGTCGCAACCTGCTACTGCTTCCGCCCAACCGTTATCAGCAATGAGATCAGCCTCTGCAAAGGTGAGGTTGTGTTCGTCGATATGCGCACCTGCACTAATCAAGGTATCAATAACTGATTGTTGTCTATTGAGATCACGCAGGGTTCCTCGAACCTGATACCCCTGTTCTAAGAGTTGCAGTGCCGTATGTTGGGCTAGAAACCCGGATAGTCCCGTGATCAAAACCTTCATTTCTCAATCTCCTCAGGTAGACAAACTCGTACACAGAGCTCGATTCGTTTTGTGAACGCTTCCCGGTTCAAGCCGATTTCCTTCCAACTTAGTCCACAAACAAATAGTGTTTCAGAAATTTCAGCAGCGCGGCGTTTAGTTATGTGAGATGGCAGGGATGCTTGAATTGCTCTCGTTAACAGTGCTTTGTAACGTGCGATGTATGACTCAACAAATGGATCCGTTAGCTGATTACCCAGCGTGATGACATCGTAAGCATTGGAGGAGAAGGTATCTTTGTGTCTTCCGAACCAGTTTTCTAATGCAGCTGTCACTTTCGTTCTTAGATCGTCGTCTGAATGAAGGCGCTCTGTTGCAAGGCGTAGACATTCAGCCAAATATTGATCGACTGCTGCAATATAAATTTCTTCCTTGCCTGAAAAATGGAGGTATAGCCCTTGTTTTGATAGGCCGGCAGCAGTGGCGAGTTCATCGACGGTGGTTTTTCGGAAACCATAGTTACCAAAAACGAGTATCGCTTTGGCGAGTATATTTGTTCGAGTATCCACCTGAGAATTGCCTGTTGCTTACTTGTTGATATAAACCATATTGACTAAATAGATCAATATGGTCAAGTAAGTATTGAAAAATGCACTATCAATGGTAGGGCAAGGAAGCCTTGCAGCTCGGAAGAGTAAGCCTACTTACATATCCCAGGGCTATAGCTTTCGCCTTGATCGAGAAGAATGATTCCCTTACTTGTACAAAATGGCATTGGTAAGGTTATTTCAGATAGGAATTCGTCTGTACTTATAGAAAATGATGGCTATAGGGAGATAAACAAGCACAACTGCGAGTATGGAAAAAAGTGGTTGTACACGAACTCGCTCGACTGTGACCCTCTGGTAGTTGTTGTATTCAAGTGCCCAGAGGGTGTCTTCGTAAACCCTGGCAAGCTTATTTTTGTTAGTGGGCTCTAATCGTTCACAGCCATCGACTTCGAATCGCTGTTGCAATTTACCTTCTTCAATCAATTCGACTATCAGAGTGTTGGATGCAGCGTCGGTAACACATTTGAGGATTACTTGATTGTCCTTGTAAACCTTGAGGTCTGATTCAAGTGGTGGATTAAAGAATTGGTAAGCAAGGTAAGTTACCAGGCTGGCGAAAATCACAAATAAACAGACATTAATGAACATGCCTGTGCGATCGACCGCCAGGGCCGTGCATGTGGATGCTGAACGCCTTGTATCAATCATAGAGGCCACCTGAGAGGTTGTAGAGCAGGCCGATGTCTTATTGATTAACTAATTGTTAAATATTTTGTTGCCTGTGTCTGTAAGACATTGGCCCGTGAAGCGGACGGAATACATGAGCGAGAAGTCGCCATATATTCTAAGAAAAAAGCTGGAGGTACGAAATAACCTCGACCTAATTGATGGGTAAGGCTGCAGATAAATTTATAGAAGACATTATCTTCGATGAAGATTTAATGGGATCGCTAGAGGAATGTGAATCCGGAATGCGAATCACAGCGTCGCTTACCAGTAGTTCTAGACTTTAAGCCACTCAAGCAGCGCATCTATCATATGCTGGCTTGCTACTTCAGGTGGGTCGTATGCAACACGATCAAGATTAAGCGGCAGAGCAATAGCACCATGCATACCTGAGAGCAGCGTCTGGGTCATGGTGTTTGGATCGCCGTCTCTTATCTGGGCCTTCTGTTGGGCTTCCACCAGTGCATTTCTAAATAAGCAAAATAGCCGATCGCTATCCCGTTCAACCTGTTTGGGTTGATCATGAGATTCTGGTCGCACGTAAAGAAATGCCCCGCGATAAACTGATCGCTGTTCGGTAGCAAATTTTGCGTAGCTTTCTAAAAGCATACGTAACTTATCGATGGGTTCGTTTACATCGGTTAATGCTGTTTCTAATTCGTCGAGTAGTTTTATAACTGGCTCTTTCCACAAGGACTGCATGAGTTCTGTGAGATTGGCGAAATAACTATACAAGGTGCCGACAGAGACACCTGCTTCTTGCGCGATCATGCGAGCAGAGATAGCAGCTAAACCATTCTTGGCATATAACTCAGCAGCCGCTCTGCGAATCTTGCGCCTGACTTCTCGGCGTTGTTCGTCTGTTAGGGCTGGTCGAGGCATGGGTAAGGTTCAAAATGTGAAAACCTATCTTTCCATGGGCAGCGCTTTAAGTCTAGCGAGTATTAATTAAGGGGCTCTAGGAGCCGGATCAGATAAAAAACGGGTTGCTTGAAAGAACCTATCAATACCCAGATGGTATCAGCCAGGAATTTTGGCTAGTGGAAAAATTAAATCAAAAAAAATGCGCACTAGATCTAAACGTTAGCTTAGATTTAGTACGCGAGTGGGGGTAAAAAGTTGAAATTTGTTTGCTCTACCTGGCAGGGTGAAAAGCACATTCACCCTGCGTAGGAGATTAGACTAAATCTAATAGAGCGGTCTTACATAGAGTAGGACAACTCAACACCATAGACTCTTGGTTCAGTGACCTGAGCAGTCCTTCGGAACCCTTCATCAACACCATGCTGAAGGATTTGTCGAATGCCAATTTCGTCAGTGACGTTATTAACGAATCCTGTCACCTGGAAATTCTCGCTTGGGCTCGTCCAGGTTGCTCGTAGGTCAATACGATCATAGGAAGGCGCGCGGTCAAGCTCGTTTTCGAATGCAGAGAAGTAAACTTCAGAGATATAGCTGTAGCTAGCAAGGAAGTTCAATCGACCATTAGCATTGAGTGGCCATTCATAGTCAGCGAAAAGGCTCAGTTTTGACTCAGGCACTTGTGGCAGGCTTCGACCTTCAACATCTCGGGCACGTTCGAACTCGTTAGTGGCATCGAAGATGTCGCTAGGAACTGAAGGGTCGGCGCCGTCAACAATGATGAAAGATTCAGTGAACTCGGTATCAGTGTAGGACACGTTACCGCCGATAGTCAGACTATCAGTCGCCAACCAGAGCACTTCACCCTCAAATCCGTATACCTCTGCACCAGGTGCAGCTTGCACGGAAGTTGTTGATTCAGAAACTGCGCAAGCACTCTGAATGCTCTGAGGTGTTGGTGTCGCAGGACATGCTTCTTCAGTTGCTGTATGAATACTTTCGTAGTCATAGAAGTAGATTGAAGTATTCGCTTGCAGCGTACCGTTAAAGAATTGACCTTTTAGACCAAGTTCGTAGGCAGTTAGTTCTTCAGGTTCGTATTGTGGTGTTTGACTGAAGAATGCAAGGTTGAAACCACCGGAGCGATAACCTGTTGTGACATTACC
>CBDUKY010000062.1:0-10835 GCA_965367925.1 uncultured Pseudomonadales bacterium
ATGGCGATACCAGCATGCTTAATCGTGTAAAAGGTGCCGCTCAAGTTGGTCTGCATAATGTCATCCCAGCTTTGTGCCTCGGTTACCATAATGGGCGCTAGACCGCCGATGCCAGCATTGGCGACGGCAATTTCGAGTCTGCCATCAAGCGTCGCTTTCTCAACAGCGTCGATAACATCTTGCTCGTTGCCAACATCACCCTGAAATGTCTGGATCTGACCCGCTTGATCAAGTTTGCGCAATTCATTAGCTGCGTTATCAAGCTTGTCCTGGTTTCTCCCCATAATGAGTACGTTAGCACCCTGGGATGCGAATTGTTTCGCGCATGCAAGACCAATCCCGCTGCCACCACCAGTAATAAATGCGCTCATGCCAGTTAGTGAGGTCATGGGTAACTCCTTTTTATGTTTTTCTGGTGATTGAAACCTGGATTGCTATTTTTGTTTGCGCTGCTGTTCTTTGAGGGATTTTTTCGCCTGCTTGTGTTCTTGCTGGGCTACCCGTGCATCAGTACCAATATGGCTTTCACCCCGTTGTGCGGCGAGACGAATTTGTTTTTGTCGTTCAGCGAATCTGGCTTTTTGCTCGGCAGATTGCTTGTCGATGCAATGGGGGCAGCTAACGCCTGGTTGATAGGCATTACTTTTCATATCGTCAGCAGTGATAGGCATTCTGCAAGCGTGGCACTGTTCAAACTTTCCGCGTTTCAAGTCATGGTCGACAGTCACCCGGTTGTCGAACACAAAGCATTCGCCGCGCCACAGGGACTCTTCCTCTGGCACCTCTTCGAGATATTTCAAAATACCACCTTGTAGATGGTAGACGTCCTCGAATCCAAGGGTCTTCAAGTAGGCGGTGGATTTTTCACAACGAATACCACCGGTGCAAAACATCGCGACCTTCTTGTGTTTATTTGGATCGAGATGTTCGTTGACATAATCTGGAAATTCACGGAAGGAAGTGGTGTGTGGATTGGTCGCTCGCTCAAAACTTCCGATCTGAACTTCATACTCATTACGCGTATCGATGACTGTTACCTCAGGGTCGGAAATAAGCGCATTCCAATCTGTAGGGGCAACATAGGTGCCAACCACTTGTTTGGGGTCAATGTCTTCGACCCCCATAGTGACAATTTCTTTTTTTAGCTTCACCCGTGATCGGTAAAATGGCATATCGTCGTGATAGGACATCTTCCATTTCACATCTTCTAGCCCTGGAATAGACTGGAGATAAGTCAACAACGCCTCAATTGCCTCGCCCTTACCGGCGACTGTACCGTTTATTCCCTCATGAGCCAGCAGCAGTGTGCCGCGGATAACATGCTCCTCAAGAAATGCCAGTAGTGGCGCGCGTAAAGATTCAAAATTTTCAAGATCAACAAAGTGATACAGGGCACAAACATGGATCTTGTCTGCGATATCCTCGTCGTTGTGGGTCTGGGTATTAATCTGGTTCGTTTTCATGGCCGCGATTATGCCGTAAATATGTCGCCATCCCAACGATCGACTCTGGCAAATTCATCGACAGGGTTGCGACGCAAGCGGGTAAGTTGTTTTTTTGGTTTGCCAATACCAATCATTGATGCCACGGCAAAATGATCAGGCAGGGCCAGGAGGGATTTAGCTTTGGCTTCCTGATTGGCAAGAAAGGTCGTCAATACGCCCCCCAGACCTTCATTACGTGCCGCCAGGAGGATGTTCCAGACAAATGGATAAATCGATGCGCCAGAGACCAGTCCGACCCGTGGCAGGTCTTTATCAAAGGAACTGACCACTTTCAGGTCAACACAAACCACAAGTACAACAGGTGCCTGCTCAAGATCATCGATTAGCGGAAAAGCCGCTGGCATCTTATCTACCGTCTCATCTGTGACCGATGTTGGGTCAATGCTGTTAAATGGGGTTTCACCAGCGACAGCCTCGGATTTGTACCGTTTAATGGTTGGCGCGACGGTTTCTTTAAGCTGGCGCCTGAGGGCCTTGTCCTTGATAACCATGACTCGCCAGCCCTGTCGATTGCCACCACTTGGCGCGAATCGCGCATTGTCGAGGATCCGGTACAGGGTCTCATCGCTGACCGGATCATCCGTGTAGTCCCTGGCGGCAAAGGTGGTCCTCATAGCGTCATATACTTCCATGGCATTACCTGTTTGATGAGTGAACAAGAGAAATTATGCCACAGGCTGGATTCCAATCCGTGAATTAGCTCGATACTATGATGGGTCAGGTGCCAGTTTTGCCAATTCACCGGATATCCAAGGAGTCGAAATGCCGATTAATCCCGATGCTGTAGGCGCTAAAGGTAGCCCCGTAAAGCGATCATGGACCTCAAAGGATACATTGCTATATGCCGTCGGCGTGGGTGCTGGGACCGATGAGTTGCAATATACCACCGAGAACACAAAGGACACGCCGCAGAAGGTACTGCCAACCTTTGCGGTGATTATTGGTGGCGGTGGTGTGCCCATGGATAAGATTGGTAGTTTTAACCCTGCCTTGATGGTGCATGGTGAGCAGGGCATAGAATTATTTGCGGAGATTCCAGCTGCTGGCGAAATTGAAAGTGTTGGTGAGGTAACTGGCATCTACGATAAGGGTGCCGCCGCAGTATTGGAATTTACCAGCGAGTCGAAAAATGTCGCCACCGGCGAGTTGCTGCTACGAACCCGTTCAACTTTGTTTTGCCGTGGTGAAGGTGGCTGGGGTGGTGATCGTGGTCCATCCGAGAAGCTGGTCTTTCCAGATTCGCCGCCGGATCACCTGGTCACTTACAAGACACGTGAAGATCAAGCCCTCACCTACAGGCTCTCTGGAGATCGTAATCCTCTTCACTCGGACCCATCCTTCGCTGCCATGGGCGGATTTGATAAGCCGATTTTACACGGCCTTTGTTCATACGGTTTTACCGGCCGGGCCTTATTGCACGCGCTATGTGGCGGCGAAGCAGCGAGATTTAAATCAATGAATGCACGTTTTTCAAAACCGGTGATTCCCGGTGACGAACTAACAATTGCAATGTGGGTCGATGGTGACACTGCATTGTTCCGAACGACTAACCAGCATGGCGATGTTGTCATCGACCAGGGCAAATTTGGATTTTCCCAATGATTAAAAAAGGTGATAAAGCACCGGATTTTGTTTTACCTGATGAAGAGGGCAATGCTCGCTCACTTAAGAGTTTTGTCGCCAGGGGGCCGGTAATACTTTACTTCTATCCCGCGGACTTCACGCCTATTTGCAATGCAGAGGCTTGTAGTATCCGGGATATGCACGATGAGATTCTTGAAGTGGATATGCAAGTGGTGGGTATTTCACCACAATCCAGCGAGAGTCACGCGAAGTTCAAAGCGCGTTATGAGCTACCTTTTCCCTTGTTATTTGATCAGAGTAAAAAAGTCATCAGAGCTTTTGGGGTTGATGGTTTATTAGGGATTGGTGTGCGCCGGGCAACTTTTCTAATCAATGAATCCCAGATTGTGGAAAACCTGGTGGTATCAGACCTGTTTGTATCAAGTCATGTGAAGTTTATTGAACAGGTCATTGCAGGCCGGGCCTGACCGCGCGGCGATTAACTGCTAGATGTCGAGTAGATATCAGACAAAAAAAGAGGGCATAGGCCCTCTTTTTTTCCGCTAGTTTATTGCTCGATAGTTACTTTCGATGCAACACCACGGGTAGATGGGTGTAACCCTTGACGAAAGCATGGGCCAGACGAGTAGGTTCACCGACAACTTCAACATGTTTGAAGCGTTTCAAGATCTCCTCCCAGGTAATGCGCAATTGCATTTCACCCAACCGATTTCCCATGCAGCGATGAATACCAAATCCGAAGGATAGGTGCTGGCGTGGCCTGGCGCGGTCGATAATAAAATCGTTGGGGCGCTCGATAACTTCCTCGTCACGATTGCCTGATACATACCACATCACAACCTTGTCACCGGCTTTGATCTTCTGACCATTTAGCTCGGTATCAACCAGTGCCCGACGCCGCATATGGGCAAGGGGTGTTTGCCAGCGAATAATTTCTGGCACCATTGAATTCACCAGCTTTGGATTGGCTCTTAGCTTGTCAAATTCAGCAGGGAATTTGTTCAAGGCTAGAACACCGCCAGTGAGTGAATTACGTGTGGTGTCATTACCGCCGACGATCAACAAGATCAGATTACCAAGATATTCCGCCGGACGTTCAAGCATATCTTTTGTCGATTCGCTGTTCGCCATCATGGTAATCAGGTCATTGCCTTCTTTACCGACCCGCTGGTGCCAGAGTTCAGTAAACTCAGCCAGACACTGCATTAGTTCTTCACGGCGTTGCTCTTCAGACTCAACAATCCCTGATTCTTCATTTGCAGTAGCGACATCCGACCAGCGAGTTAGCTTGCGGCGTTGTTCAAATGGAAAGTCAAACAAGGTGGCGAGCATCTGGGTCGTCAGTTCGATTGAAACCCGTTCGACCCAGTTAAATTCTTCACCAATAGGCAAGCTATCGAGAATGTTACAAATCCGTTCGCGGATTAAACCTTCCATCTTGGCAAGGTTCATAGGTGCGACGACCGGGCTTACCGTTTTCCGTTGTACGTCATGAACAGGTGGGTCCATGGCGATAAACATTGGTAGAGGAAACTCCTCATCCTGGTCGACAATGGTAATACCGCCTTCAGAGGAGTAGATATCATGGTGGGTATCCACGTGCATGATGTCGTTATATTTGGTGACGGACCAATAGGGACCAAATTCACTTTCTTCACAGTAGTGAACAGGCGCTTCCTTACGTAGGCGCTCGAACCAGGCCCAATGCGCATCAGCCTGAAATAGGTAGGCCTCTGCGACATTGAATTTGCCGTCTAGCGGAATTGAATAGGGATCATATACACGATCCTCTGGACGACTAGCTTCGATGCTAGCTTCACTCATGTCGTTACCTTTTGCGTCTGTTGGTTACAAGGGTAGCTAAATAGAGTGGGTCTTATTCAGCTACGGTTTTAGTATTGGAACTCAGGCAGATTGATTACGATGCCGTCAATTGCGTCAGTGACAGGAATTTGGCAAGACAATCTAGAATTTGCTTCTCTATCTGGGTTGAGATCCAACATGGACTCTTCTTGCTCAGAAGGCTGACCTACAACTTCCATCCACTTGTCGCTAACGAGAACGTGGCAAGTTGCACATGAACATTCACCGCCGCAGTCCGCGTCGATGCCAGCAACGCCGTTGTCGATAGCCGCATTCATTACGGACATACCTTCAGTTGCGTCTACGACTGTTTCGTCGCCGTCATGTGAAACAAACGTGATTTTTGCCATGGTTACTTCTCCTCGGAGTTTGCAGGTTTTCTTTTGCGCTAAGAGCGCACAATTTTAGGTGACACGGCGGATTCGAAAAGGTGAGAAATGGCCAAAATCTGGTCAAATCTGGACAGCCGATTTCAAATCCTGCGTCACTTTATCAAGCTTTATTGGTAAATGGGACTTAAAAAATAGCCAACTTTGACCTGGCTCAATTAGCGTAATGGCCGGAAGCAATTACGCACTTCTGAGACGAAGGTGGTTGGTTGTTCAAAGGCGGCGAAATGGCCTCCCTGCTCTAAAACATTAAAGTAGGTAAGGTTAGTGAAGCGTTTTCTCGCCCAGCGCTCAGATGTTTTGAAGATCTCTTTAGGGAAGATACTCATACCAGAAGGGATCTCTACAGGTTCCTGCGGGCCACCCTTGCCGAAGCTTTCCCAGTAGAGTCTTGCGCTTGATCCAGCACTATCTGGTAGCCAGTACATCATGACATTGTCGAGCAGTTCATCACGGCTGACGATGTTCTCTGGATGACCTTCACAGTCCATCCACTGGTAGAATTTTTCAAGAATCCATGCTGCTTGACCAATGGGTGAATCCGCCAGGCCATAGCTGACGGTTTGTGGTCTTGTTGACTGCTGGGTCGAATAGCCCGAGTCATGTTGCTGATAAAATTGCAGCCCAGCGAGTGCTGCCTGTTCTTGTTCTGTAAGATTATCCATGGTCTCTGGATCTGGGCTAACCACCGGCATATTGACGTGAATCGCCTGACAAGGTCCGAGATTCTGAACGCCCATCTCGGTGGTTACTGCCGAGCCCCAGTCGCCGCCCTGGGCGAAATAGCTGTCGTAGCCGAGCTTTAGCATCAGGTCGTTCCAGGCTGTGGCTATCTTACCGATACCCCAACCAGGTTCAGTTGGCTTACCAGAGTATCCAAAGCCAGGTAGGCTAGGTAACACAAGATGAAATGCATCCTTATTGTCACCACCATGGGCACCTGGGTCTGTCAGGGGACCAATCACCTTTTGAAATTCAATGATTGAGCCGGGCCAGCCATGCGTCATGATCAATGGCTTTGCATCAGCGTGAGGTGAACGAATATGTAGAAAGTGAATATCCAGACCCTGGATTTCAGTCATATAACCGGGCCACTGGTTGATCTTCGCTAGCCTGGTTGGCCAGTCATAGTCGTTTAACCAGTAGTCTCGAATTTGTTCCATGTAAGCAAGAGGTGTCCCCTGCGTCCAATCGTTGGGAGTTTCCTTGTCAGGAAATCTTGTTAGTTTTAATCGGGTTTTAAGATCTTCAAGCTCGTCACTAGAAGTCTCGATTGTGTACTCTCGAATATCACTCATCAGATTCATCCATTCTGATTACAATTTTGCCGACTGCCTCACGATTAAGCATTTTCATCATTGCCGTACCCGTCTCTTCCATGGAAAAAGTCTCACCAGCTTGTGGTTTGAGCTTTTTACTTGCGATCCATTCTAAAAGCGTCGTTAGTACAGGTCGTGACGCGGTGGGGTTAGCAGCAACATGCCCACCCCAATTTACACCGACGATTTTACAGCGTTTTAATAGTGCCAAATTCAGGGGTACTTTGGGAATATCTCCAGCAGCAAATCCAACCACCAGAAATCTACCACCAGGTGCAAGGGAGCGAAGTGCTGGTTCTGAGAACTTGCCACCAACTGGATCATAGACCACGTTGAGTGGTTTGCCATCGAGGGCCTCGGTTAAGGCCTCACGCCAGTTATCCCTGGTATAGTCAATGGCTGCATGAGCGCCGAGTGCAAGGCATTCAGCGCGTTTTTCTTCAGTTGAAGCTGCCGCAATAACCCGGCCGCCAAGTGCTCTTGCAACATCAATGGCTGCAACACCAACACCGCCGGCGGCACCTAGGATAAGCACAGTTTCACCTTTTTTAAGTTCACCGCAGTAGGTCAGGCCATGGTAGGCCGTGCAATAGTTCACTTGAAAGGCCGCGGCAGCTGTGTCACCAAGAATCTCAGGAATAGAAATACACAGGTTTTCAGGTAAACAAACCCACTCTGAGAGACCACCCTGACGCGGAGATGCGAGCACCCGTTGACCGACGCGGACATGCTTGACCTTGCTACCAATTTCTTCGATGACACCGGAAATTTCATTGCCAGGGACAAAAGGCAGGGGTGGCTTGATCTGGTACAGACCAGCAACGGTAAGTGCATCAACATAACCAAGCCCAGCAGCCTTAACCCGAACTAGTACTTCACCTGCAGCGGGTTTTGGTGGCTCCACATCCGATATCTTCAGTTTTTCGGGACTATCGAATTGTTCACATACAATGGCGCGCATAACGGTACTCGGACTTTTCTGGCTTGATCTGGGGAGGGCATACTATCACACACAATGGCCGATCGTTGTGCATCATTACTGCCAGAGATACCAAGATTGTGCTGATTAACATATCATCAATAACAGCATGGATATTGAGGTAGTGGGATGACAATTGGCATTGGTATGGGCATTTCCCGGTTTCCGTTTGATGATGCATCGGGCTATTGGTCCTGGGTTGAACAATGCGAAACTGGCAGGATTAATTCGATCTGGCAAACGGATCGGTTAATTTCGAAAGAACCAATGCTTGAATGCTTCTCGGCAATGGCAGCAATTGCCGGTGCGACAAAGCGGATTCGCTTTGGTATGAATGTCGCCTCCATTGCCTTGCGTGATCCTGTGTTAGTTGCCAAGCAGTGCGCAACCATTGATATGTTAAGTGAAGGTCGCCTGTTGCCAGCGTTCGGATTAGGCAGTGCACTTAGTCAAGACTACAAGGCAACTGGTACGGCAACCCAGAGGCGGGGCAAAAAAGCCAATGAAGCGCTGGAATTGGTTTCGAGGCTCTGGACAGAAGACGATGTAAATTTTGACGGTGAGTTTTTCCAATACACTGACGCCAGTATTTCCCCAAAACCCCACAACAAAAGAATTCCTTGTTGGATTGGCGGCTCCAGTGAAGTCGCCATGAAACGCACCGCAAAGTATGGCACTGGCTGGCTTGGCGGTATTGATACGCCAAAGCAAGCTGGCGAAATGGTCCGGGGGATTAAAGCAGCACTTAAAGAAACCGGCCGTAGCATAGATGAAGATCACTATGGCGCAACCTTTTCATTCCGCATTGGCTCAGCTGACAATCCTATTGCCAGGGCTGCCGTGGCGGGTCTTGAGGCGAGACTAAAAAAATCTGCTAACGACTATGTTGTTGTCGGTGATGCAGTTGATGTCCAACGCCGGATTCAAGCGTTTCTGGATGAAGGCTGTTCTAAGTTTGTGTTGATTCCCATGGCGCAAGGCAATGCGGATATGGCCGAGCAAACACGGCTAATTATCAACGAGGTTTTGCCCGCTTTCCCCTAGGAAAGGCTCGATAGATTCGAGGTTGCTGAGTAACTTTTGAAACTCACCAAAGATCTCGTCATCAATGTAGTCGCGGAACTCTCCTGCATCGAAAAAGCTGCCCTTACATTGTGGACAGCGTTCGAAGGTGATTTCAAGACTAGCTTGATGCACCACGCGATTCATCGCTACAGCGCATCTTGGGCAGGGGACATTTTGCATATGGTCATATTTAGCGCCCATAAACTCGTCACCAATATCAATTGATTCCGCACCTTCAAATTTCTTCAGGTCGTCCTGCTCAAGATGGTCGAACCAGATACCGTAGCAGTTGGTACAGCGATCAATTTCAACACCATTGAAATCGACTAACGCTAGATCATGCTCACATTTCGGACACAACATGATGCTATCCTTTGCTGGTTATAACGCCGGTATCCAAACAAACTCGATGCCAGTATACCGGGGCTGATTAACGTCAGCGACAGTTGCAATACCCTGGGTTGACGTAAAGGTCGAAAGTAAGGACGTGAATTCAGCGTCGAACTGCTGGTCAACGTTGACGATATGACGCTTGTCATTCAGGTTCTGACTAAAGAGTCTGAGTTGATACTGTCGCCAGTTGTATTGCAAGCTAACATTCCAGATTGTATGGCTACGAACATTGCCCAGTACATGCCGGGGATTCGATCGGTAGTCAGTCATATATTGATAATCAGCAAAGAAGGTAAATTCACCTTCCCAGTAGGGGAAGACGTATTCACCGCTAAGATAGAAACTATTGGAAGGTGCGCGATGGGGTTCTAGTTGTAGTTCAACCTGGTCCCCAGGGCTGGTCAGGTCTGGCACCGTAAAGCGATCATAGTCCGAGCTCATGTGGCCCCAGGCGCCTCTGAAGAATAAGTTGTCGAAGGGTACATACTCGAATTCCAGATCAAAACCGCGCACTTTAATTTCCGATGCGTTGGCGTAACTTGCCTCGATATTGCCGTTTGCAACGCGATTGGCAATCAGTTCGACCTTGTCGTCCTGATAGCTGTTATAGAAAGCCATATTTAGTCGTAAGGTATCGTCAAGCCAGTCACTCTTCATACCGATTTCTATGGTCTGGGTGGAGGAAGAGGTATAAGGCCCTGCGGAATCGCTGCTGTTGGCATTGTCATTAAAGCCGCCAGGTGTGTGATCCACGGCATAGCGACCATAGACCATGGCTGAATCGTCTACCTTATAGCTAAAGCCAGCATTGCCGGAGGTTTTTTCCCAGTCCCTGTCACCGTCAACCAGAATATCGGTATTTGGAAATAGTAGTGGTTGGGTCGCATTGTTGCCGGCGATACGGTGTTTAAAGTCCTTGTCAACGCTACCAAGGCGCAGGCCTGCATCAAGACGCCACTGGTCGTCCCAGGTGTATTCGATATGACCAAATAGCGAGGCATAGATTGCATCCTGGTTGCTATTGATGACCCGGTTCTCGCCCGGTATGAGTGCAGGTAGTACCCGACCAATATTGTTAAGCAGGTCGAGCACATACAGGTCAGTACGGTTGAGGTCGTATTCGGTATTTAAGTAGTAGGCACCAAGCACATAGTTCATATCCTCCGTTGCACCCGCAATACGAAGTTCGGTCGAGAACTGGTCATAGTCCTGATCAACAATACTGGAATAGGTATCAGCCGATGTGGCATCCCAGTCCTGGGAAAAGTTTTCTTCTGTTGAGCGAAAGCCGGTGATACTGGTGATGGTGTGGTCCATAAACTCAGCGTCAATTCGCAGGGTGTGGTAGTCGCCCTCAAAGCTGCGATCGTTTGAAAAATTCTGCAGGGTGATATTGCGGCTGCCAGATTCTGGCACCCTGCGCCCTGTGGTGCTTGCGCAATTTGTCGTCACATTTGGTGTTGCTGGATTCGGGGTGCAGTTCAAATCATCACTGCGACTATGGTTTAAAAGTGCAGGGGTATCTGAATCATCTGATTCAACATCGTAAGTATATTGAACGCTAAGATCGTCACGTTGATTCCACAGTAATGACACCGAGAATTGCGACTTGTCGATGGTGTTCTCAGCACGACCATTTGTGGGATTGTTGATTTGTGAGTCATCTTTTTGAATAAAGTAGCCGCTTAGCTTGCCAGCGAAACCATCGGCAATCGGAAAGTTTACTACTGCATCGAAT
>CBDUKY010000063.1:0-10802 GCA_965367925.1 uncultured Pseudomonadales bacterium
CCTTGCCCATGAACAGGGTCATTGCCTCGGCAATACTGTCGATGGCATAGACGCTGAACTGGTTGTTCTCGATGGCTTCCACCACATCTTCCCGCAGCATTAATTCGCCTGCATTCGCGAGCGGCACGATCACCCCTTGTGTGCCGGTAAAGTCCACTGATTTACAGGCATCAAAATAGCCTTCAACCTTCTCGGTCACAGCGCCAATTGGCAGGATGTTTCCCTTCTGGTCAATAGCACCAGTCATGGCCAGGTCCTGCCGCATGGGTAGGCCTGTTAGTGCGCTTATCAAGCAACAAAATTCTGCGCCGGAGGCGGAATCACCATCAATGCCACCGTAGGTTTGCTCGAATGCAATGGAAGCAGAAAATGCCATGGGATGCTGCAGTTTTAGCAGGTACCGGAGCAGGCCGCTCAGAATCAAAAAGCCTTTGGTATGTACTGATCCTGACAGGGAGGATTCTCTTTCAATATTCACAGCGCCCGCGGTGCCTGGGCCAATGGAGGCGGTGATCCGGGATGGAAAGCCATAGGTCAGTGGGCCAGCGCTGGTGACGGCAAGACCATTTACCTGGCCGACTGCCTCGCCTGAAACATCAACGCGCAAGGTGCGTTCTGCAATCATGCGTCTGAATCGTCTTGCTGGCAGGTCAGCGCGATGCTTTGATCTCGCGATGCTTGTGGAAACATGATCAGCTTCTACAAGCTTGCTGCCGGCTTTGCTGGCAACAAAAGAGGCTTCCCGTGCAATGTCGGATATACGCCCGAAGCGGCTGGTAAGCTGATTTTGTTGGGCGCAAATCCGCGCTCCATGTTCAATCAGTTTTGCCACTGCTGCTGCTGAAAAATGTAGTAGGCCATCCCGCTCTACAAGTCTTGCGATGACATTGGCATAGGCCTGGTAGCCTTGCTGGTCACGAGGAATAGTGTCACCGAAGTCTGCTAACACTTTAAACAAGCCGGAGAAGCGGGATTCATTTACATCCAGCAAATAGTAGATCTCCGGGTCGCCGACAAGCACAACTTTTACATCAATCGGAATCGGCTCTGGTCTTAGTTGTGGCAAGCCCCAGGGGGAGGCAAATTCAAAGTTACTAATTTCGAGTAGGCCAGTTCTTAGTGCTCGTAATAGTGTGGTCCAGGCGCCGGGTTCCATCAGTACGTCTTGTGCTTCCAGAACAAGGAAGCCGCCATCGGCTTCAAGCAATGCGCCAGGGGTGATCATTAAGTGATCAGAGATCATGGTGTTGCCGCCTGGGCCAATCTCACGGTCGATCTTGCCGACAAGATTCGCCATATTCGGTGTGCTAACACTGATCACAGGGCGGGTGGTTTCATGGCTACGGCGGGTTAACAGGTTAACCCGGTACAAACGTGAAAAGTCTGTTGCCATGGCTTGCTGGTTAAGCCTGTGTTGAATCAGGTCGTCTAGCACTGCCTCTAGGAATTCCGCCACGCCAGGGTAGTCGAACTTACCTTTGATTTCGTTGATCCGTGCGCCAACAAAATTTCTCGCCTCGATGGTGAAAAATTCTCGAAGCTCAATACGCTGTTCAAGCTGTACTGCTTCAATCTGTTCGCTCAAGTCATTGAACTTGTTTTCAAACTCACCGATTTTTTGTACCAGTGCGTCAAAGTCTGCTTCGCTGACGGTACCATCAAGGCGCATCTGTTGCAGGGCTTCAAACTGAACCGGCTTGCCTTCCATCACTGGCAAGATAACCGGCACCATATTTTGTCCAACCTGCATGGGTACCATGACAAGGTTGGCTTTTTGTAATTCTTCTTCGAAAGGCTTACCGACCGCTTTGATCTTTTCCTGGCCGGCGGCCATCAAGGTCTTTTGTTTGCTTTTTACATAGTCAGAGTTCAGGTATTCAGGCAGGTCTGTTGTGGTGAAGTTGGCGAACTCATCCATGGCATTGCGGAAGGGTTCGCCGCAGCCCTGTGGCAGGCTCAGAAGTTTTGGTTGATCAGGGCTTTCAAAATTATGGACGTAACAAACATCTGCAGATGCTACCGGGGTCAGGGCGGTTTCTTCGATGACCTGATGGATCAAGCCCATGCGGCCAAAGCCAGACAGACCGCGAACAAAGATGTTGTTTCCTTTAAGGCGATTCTCCAGACCAAAGCGCAGCGCATCCACGGCGTCTTCCTGGCCGAGGATGCGATCTTCTGGGCTTAGCTCTGCGGTGTTTGTAAACCCCAGCGCTTCTGGTGGGCATATCCAACGTGCTGCTTGAGCACTGAGTCGTGCAGTCTGTTGCGGGTCTGTCATTCGTCCAGTTCGTCCTTGAGGCGTGTTTTGATACGATGATAAGCTTCTTTGAGCTCATCGCCTATCACCCCAAGGCTAGTTTTTAGATCTTCTGCACCTTCTTCCAGGTTTTCCTCAATCTTTTTCAGCTTGGCTTCTGTGGGTGGCCACTTGCGCTCAAGTTCTTCCCACTCTTCTTTTAGCTCTGCTTTGGCGAGATGCATCTGGACGATGAGTTCGTCTCGCTGGGTCTTGATGTCTTCCCAGAATTCTTCAAATTTGTCGTCGCTCATGATTATCCTCACTTGTCCTGCTGGTGAATTGATCCCTCTGATGCCTAGACTATGGCAAAGGGGAAGCTGGCGCTTTGATCTACATCAGCAAAGAATCCAGTTAATCGGGCAGGGCAAAGGCGACGATATAATCGCCAAGGGTTGTGCCAGCACGGGCATGACCGCCAGCGGCAATCAATACATACTGTTTGCCTTGCCATTCATAGCTCATGGGCGTTGCCTGACCGCCAGCGGGAATTTCACCCTTCCATAGTTCCTTGCCGGTTGTGGTATCAAAGGCGCGCAGATAATCATCCATGGCGGCACCAATAAAGATAAGACCAGATCTGGTCATCAGCGGGCCACCAAAGTTGGGTGTGCCCCATTTAAAGGGCAAACCAATAATGCCTTCTGTGGTGCCGAGGGTTTCCCGCCATTTGATATCGCCGCTGCTTAAATCAACCGCAATCAGTTCTCCCCAGGGCGTGGCATTGCAAGGTGCGCCGAAGATGGAGAAAAACAGCTCCCGCTTCATGCCGAACTTTGCGCCATGTTGTGGTGAGACTTCGCTGTCGTGAAAGACCTTGCGCATATTTTCAAATTCTTCACTCTGGAACAGGGTGATGATGTGAACCGCACGGCTCATATTGATCACTGCAATCTGCCGGTCTTTGTCAAAGGCCATGCCGCCCCAGTTTGCACCGCCGCCAGTAAATGGATAAAGCACCGTGCCCTGTTTGCTAGGTGGTGTGAATAGTCCCTCAGATCGATAGTTAGCGAGTTCCTTTTTACACAAGTAGGCATCAATCAAGGCAAATCCGCCAATATCATCTTCGGTTAAATGCTGGGGGATCAAGGCTGGTGGCTTAACCGGGAAGGGCTGGGTAGGGGAGAGCCATTCACCTAACTCCGCACCTTGTGGCACTGGTTTTTCTTCAACGCCAAAAAAGGGCTTACCAGTGTCCCGTTCGAGGACGAACATAAAGCCAGTCTTGGTCACCTGGGCCACCACATCGACGGCTTTGTTATCCCGATAAAGGGTTAAAAGGCTTGGCTGTGCGGGCAGGTCGTAGTCCCAGACATCATGGTGAACCGTTTGAAATGACCAGACAACTTCACCTGTGGTGCCGTTCAACGCAACCACAGAATTTGCATACTGGTTATTACCCTTGCGAGTTTCCGCGAAAAAGTCCGGGCTAGGGCTGGAAGTGGGCAGGAATACCAGGTTTCGTGCCTCATCTATGGACATAGGTGCCCAGACATTTGCCGCACCGGTTTTGACATTATAGTCAGGCTCCCACTGCTGGGCTTTTGCTGCCTCTGGTGTACGAGGCACAGGGTCGAATCCCCAGCGTTGTTCGCCGGTTCTTGCGTCATAGGCTTTCACGACACCAGAGGGTGCTTCAACCCGTGCATTATCAGAGATCGCTGAGCCAATGATAACGACATCGTTAAGGACGACGGGTGGTGATGTGATCTGATACTCACCTGGCCAGTACAATTCTACGCTTGCGCCAGCGTTGACTTGTCCGGGTACTGGTTGCGGCGCATTTCGGTCTGTGAATGCAGTGCAGGCCTTGCCGTTTTTTGCGTCGACGGAGATAAGCCTTGCATCATTGGTGGCCATAAATATCCGGCTAGCACAGGGGGCATCTGCAGGCGCTTTTTTATCTTGCCAATAGGTCACGCCGCGACAAATAAACTGGTTTGCAGGTCCCATATCTAATGGCACTTCCGGGTCATAGCTCCATTTCTGCTTGCCAGTACCTGGATCAATGGCAATGATTTTGTTGAACGGGGTGCAAAAAACCAGGCTGTCTTCAACCAGGATCGGCGTGACTTCCAACGCCATATCACCCATGGCGTCAGCTTTTTCTTTCATATCACCGGTTTGAAATTGCCAGGCAACTTCAAGTTGATCCACATTTTCAGGGGTGATCTCGCTATGGCTGACGAATCTTTGCCCACCTGCATCGCCACCATAGTGTTGCCATTCGCTTGCGAGCCCAGAGGCTGGCAGGGAAAGCGCAATCAGCGTGATGACTAGTGACCTGAAATCAACCATAAGAACCCCTTTTTGCTAAAAGCCTGCAAAATGCGGGCTTAACTATAAGGTAGACGATCAATTCGTCCTACGGGTTTAAATACCAATAAAAATCCTCGTTATTAGCCTTCAATGCCGGAAAAACTACCGTGCGTCCTGTGGTTAGGCCAATTCGCTTGTTGCTGGTGAACGTTTTGCTAATATTTTCTGACAAGTCGCACCCTGACAAGTGGCTAAACCTGTCTTGTGTGGCATGTTTTCCGGGCTACAAGAGGTCAAACCCATGCGTTTGGACCGTATCGATAGAGAAGAAACAATCATGGTGGTGGTCATCCAATGCCCTGCCATGCCAGAGTTAAACGATACTTCCATGTCCTGCCGGACGCTGGATGTTTCTGAGCAGGGGATGAAAATGGTCTCTAAAATTGACCTGCCAGTAGACACCTTGCTTGGTTTGCGCCTCGAATTGCCTGATCGCCTCTATCGTCTGCAGGGTCAGGTGCGCTGGTCACGGAATGAAGGGGAAATTCATGTCGGTTTGCTGTTAAAAACCGACAGCCCTGATTTCGCTGTCTGGACCAAAATGTTCGAGTTAGATTTTTAGCGAGCATCTGCCGTTGGCTATTTTTTAGCACCTTTCCTGAAAAAGTCACCTTGCCGGGTGATATCATTATGATATACATTATCCGTTCTTGATTAATTCTTGCTAGCCAGTAATAGAAAGATTGCACAATAACTAGTACACGGGTGATGAGATGCGTTTAGATCGTATTGAACGGGAAGAGGAAGTCATAGTAGATGTTATTAACTGTCTGGCCCAGCCAGAGTTGAATGACACGGCAATGGCTTGTAAGACGGTAGATGTGTCAGAATATGGCATGAGAGTCACCACTGATATGGACCTGCCCGTCAGCACGGTTCTGGGTTTGCGGCTTGAAACACCTGCTCAACTATTTCGCCTTGAAGGCGAGGTTCGTTGGGCTAGCGTTAGCGGTGAATATCAGGTTGGTGTACTGCTCAAAGACGACAGCGAAGACATTTCAGATTGGGTGAAAATGTTTCAGCTGGATTTTTAGCCGCCTGACCTGACTGTGAACCTTCTATGCTGCTTAGTGACTTTGAGTTTGAGTTGCCACCGCACCTCATTGCTAAATACCCTGCGCCAGAAAGAACCAGCAGTCGACTACTCCATTTAAATGCCACCACTGGCGAGCTTGCCCATTACCACTTTAGCGACCTTGTAGAACTCCTCGATCCATCCGACCTACTGGTGTTTAACAATACAAGGGTTATTCCCGCAAGGCTCTATGGCGCCAAAGAAAGTGGCGGTAAGGTAGAAATCCTGCTTGAGCGAGTCCTTGATGAACACCGTGCCCTGGTGCAATTGCGAAGCAGTAAGTCGCCAAAGCAGGGCCAAAAAATCAAACTCGATAGCGCGGATGTCTTGCTTGAGGTAGAAGGCCGGCAAGATGCGTTTTTTATTTTGCGCTTTCCAGCACCCGGTGTACTCCCCCTTGTGAAGCAGTTAGGTCATATGCCATTGCCACCTTATATTGATCGTGATGATGAGCAAACAGATCTTGAGCGTTACCAGACAGTTTTCGCTGAACAAGACGGTGCTGTTGCTGCCCCCACCGCTGGCCTGCATTTTGATGATGAGCTTTTGGCCGCCATTGCGAAAAAAGGTGTCGCTTCAACCAAACTGACGCTGCATGTCGGGGCTGGTACTTTTCAGCCTGTGCGGGTCGATAATGTGCTCGACCACAAGATGCATTCAGAGCAGGTGCATGTGCCAGCGTCTGTTTGTGATGCTGTTGCGGCCTGTCGAAAGCGAGCCGGTCGGACCATTGCTGTTGGCACAACTGCTGTACGATCATTGGAATCCGCATCAAGAGAAGGTGGCCTCAAGCCCTTTGAGGGTGATACAGATATCTTCATCTACCCTGGTTTTGAATTCCAAACCGTGGATGCCATGGTGACCAATTTTCACCTGTCTGGCTCAACCTTGATGATGCTGGTAAGCGCATTTGCTGGCATTGAACATATTCGCCATGCCTATCAAGTCGCAATCGCCGAGCAATACAGGTTTTTTAGTTACGGCGATGCCATGTTAATCACCCGCTAGTTTGCTATAGTTCGCCACCGCATTTTCTAGCCTGATAACGACACCCGGATACTGTGCAATTTAACGTTACCCATACAGATGGTCATGCCCGACGAGGTGAATTGACCCTTGCCCATGGCGTGGTTCAAACCCCGATCTTTATGCCTTGCGGCACCTACGGCTCGGTAAAGGGCCTGATGCCAAGCACTCTTGATGATATTGGGGTGCAAATACTGCTCGGTAATACCTTCCATTTGATGCTCAGACCAGGCACAAAGGTCATGGACAGTCATGGCGGTTTGCACGGTTTTATGGGCTGGGATAAGCCAATACTCACCGATTCAGGTGGTTTTCAGGTGTTTAGCCTTGGCGATATGCGCAAGATCACAGAGCAGGGGGTGAAGTTTAAGTCCCCGATTGATGGTAGTGAGGTCTATCTGGACCCAGAAACCTCCATGCAGATTCAGACCAGCCTTAATTCGGATATCGCCATGGTATTTGATGAATGCACACCATTCCCGGCTGAAAAGAAGGCCGTGCAAGAATCCATGCAGATGTCCTTACGCTGGGCAAAGCGGAGTAAGGCGGCGTTTGCAAAGTGTGAGAACCCCAATGCCCTGTTTGGCATTGTCCAGGGCGGGGTACATCCAGATCTCCGGGATGAATCCAGAGATGGCCTGCAGGAAATCGATTTTGACGGCTACGCCATTGGTGGTTTGTCCGTCGGTGAGCCGAAACAAGACATGCTAAATATTGTTGAGCATGTCGCGCCAACACTACCGGTAGAGAAGCCAAGGTATTTAATGGGGGTTGGTACACCGTCGGATTTGCTGGAATGTGTCCGTCGCGGCGTCGATATGATGGATTGCGTCATGCCTACCCGGAATGCCAGAAATGGCCATATGTTTACCAGTCAGGGTGTAGTTCGGATTCGAAATGCCCCCCATAAGACCGATGATTCGCCCCTTGATCCAAACTGCGACTGTTACACCTGCCAGCATTTTTCCAGAGGTTATCTCCATCATCTGGACAAGTGTGGTGAGATGCTAGGGCCGCAGCTGGCGAGCTTACATAACCTGCACTATTACTTGAGTTTGATGGCAGGTATGCGTTCGGCTATTGAAAAAGGTCAATTAGATGACCATATCGAAACAATCTACGCCGGCTGGGGTGAAACTTCGCCAGTTTAATTGAATATAGCTAGCTGATTCGGGAGAATAGCGAGCTTCTTAACGGTGCCAACCGTCATTGCCAAATTGGCACTTTCCACAACGATAAGAAAGACATCAAGTAAGGCACAATTTTTATGATCGATTCGGTGATAGGTACAGCAATAGACGCAGTGGTCGGCTTTTTGATTCCCTCTGCCATGGCAGCAGATGCCGGTGGTGGCGCTGGCGGATTCATGGGTCCAGACCTTTTTATAATCGCGGCCTTTGCCCTGGTATTTTATTTCATCATCTGGCGTCCTCAGAGTAAGCGCGCTAAAGAGCACAAGGATCTTGTTACTAACCTGGATAAGGGCGATGAGATCATTACAAACGGTGGCCTGATCGGAAAGATCGTCAAGGTCGATGAGCAGTTCCTAATAATGGAAGTCGCTGACGGCGTTGAGCTGAAGATGCAAAAACAAGCTGTGACTGCTGCGCTGCCGAAGGGCACGATCAAAAAGATATAACCGGGTAAAACAACCACGTGATTAACAAATATCCTCTATGGAAGAATCTCATTGTCCTGATTGCAGTTACGCTCGGGATTATCTATTCACTGCCTAACCTGTATTTCCCGGATTACGCCATTCAGGTCTCATCAGACACCTCCGGCCAATCCGTTAATCAAGCGGCGCTGGAAACCACGACCAAAGCTCTCGATGAAGCAGGCATTGCTTATTTTGACCCGGAAATTACCGATGGTAACGTTCTTGTGCGATTCAAGGATGACAGCCAGCAGCGTAAGGCGAAAGAAATTGTCGAGCGGGCACTGCATGATCTAGACAAGCATTTTATTGTTGCCCTCAATGCCGCACCAACAACGCCTCAGTGGCTCAGAGATTTAGGCGCTGAACCCATGAAATATGGTCTGGACTTGCGCGGTGGTGTGCACTTTTTGATGGAAGTGGATACCGAGGCGGTGGTAACAGAGCGAATTGATAGTCTGGAAACCGACGTAAAGCGCAAGATGCGTGAAGAAAAGATTCGCTATGACGAGGTATCTTCTCCTTCTCGTGGTGTGTTGCTGATTACCTTCACAACTGAAGAAGTGCGAAATCAGGCACGGGGACTGCTGCAAGGTTTGTTTAACGAATTCACCTTTGCCACCGGCAGCGATCCATTACCGAATATTTCCTTAACCCTAAATCAAAGTGCGATTGAACAGATCGAAGATTTTGCGGTTTCCCAGAACTTGCAGACCATCCGTAATCGGGTCAATGAGCTAGGTGTTGCTGAACCGCTGGTTCAACGGCTTGGTCGAAATCGTATTGTCGTGGATTTACCTGGCGTACAAGACACAACTGAAGCGAAGAAGATTCTTGGTAAGGTCGCGACCCTCGAGTTTCGCTTTGAAGCAGAACCTGATGCGCCTCGATCAACCACCACAAGTTATGAATATGAAGGCCGCACGGCCCAATTAGAACGCAATATCATCCTTCGCGGTGAGCGGGTCGTGGATGCCCAGGTAGGTTTTGATCCTGATTCTGGTTTACCCCAGGTAGATATTGGCCTTGATAGTGAAGGCGGTAACCTGATGCACCGTGCAACCCGGAATAATATTGGTCGCCGGCTTGGGGTTGTGTTTATTGAAACCAAAACCCGCGACACTTACAAAATTGTTGATGGTGTCGAGGTTAAAGAATCTAAACCCTATGTAGAACGCAGGGTTATTAGCCTTGCCACGGTTCAGGCAGCCCTTGGGGTTAAATTCCGGATCACTGGTTTAAGTGCTGGTGAGGCCCGTGAACTGTCGCTACTCCTACGCGCTGGTGCACTGGCGGCGGAAATGTACATTGTCGAGGAACGTACTGTGGGTGCGAGCCTTGGTCAGGAAAATGTCGAGTTAGGTGCCATGTCAGTGGCGGTCGGCCTTGGGTTAGTGCTGCTCTTTATGCTTGCCTACTATAAGGTTTTTGGGCTTGCCTCGAACCTCGCACTGCTTGCTAACCTGGCTTTGCTGGTTGCCGTTATGTCGAGCTTCTCGTTTACCCTGACCTTGCCGGGTATTGCCGGTATCGTCTTAACAGTGGGTATGGCGGTTGATGCGAACGTCTTGATCTACTCCCGTATCAGGGAGGAACTCGCGAACGGTATGTCGCCGCAAGGTGCGATTAATGCCGGTTACGAGCGAGCATTTACCACAATTCTTGATGCTAACCTGACAACGCTGCTAGTGGCTGTAATTCTCTACAGTATTGGCACAGGTCCTGTGAAAGGGTTTGCCGTGACCCTGTCGATCGGTATTTTAACCTCAATGTTCACGGCGATTATGTGCTCGCGAGCAATCATTAATCTGATCTACGGCGGTCGTAACGTGAAGAAGTTGGCGATATAAGATGGCAAAGAAAGATTTAAAATATGACTTCATGAAATATCGCAAATTTGCCGCGATATTTTCGATTGTGATGGTGCTAGGTGCCAGTGTTACGCTCGGTGTTAACCAATTGAACTGGGGCCTCGACTTTACCGGCGGTAGCCTTGTAGAAGTTGCCTATGAAGATTCGGTGATCCCAGATGAGATCAGGTTAGAGCTTATAGAGGCTGGTTTTGATGGCCATATCGTTCAGTATTTTGGCTCTGACCGGGATATTCTGATCAGGGTGCCACCCCAGAAAAATCTGTCAGACAAGGATAACGCCAGGCTAGGTGACAAGGTAATTGAAGCCTTGAAGGCGTCCTCAAGTTCTGATGTATCCCTGCGACGATCTGAATTTGTAGGCCCAGCGGTGGGTGAGGAACTCGCCAATCAGGGTGGGCTTGGTTTGTTAGCGGCCCTTGCGATGGTCATGCTTTATATTGCTTTTCGGTTCCAGTTTAAATTCGCGGTTGGTGCCGTTGTGGCCTTGTTCCATGACGTGGCGATCACGCTTGGTGCCTTCTCGCTCTTCCAGTGGGACTTTGATCTGACGGTTGT
>CBDUKY010000064.1:0-10776 GCA_965367925.1 uncultured Pseudomonadales bacterium
CAAAGGCGACAGAAGAAGCCGCCGGCTTGCTACAAGGCACTCTAATTTATGTTGCCCGAGGGAAGCAAATAATCGGTAAGGTTGCCCTGCAGGACCAACCAAGGGCAGGTGCAAAGGCTGTGATCGAGCGACTGGCTAAAGACGGTGTGGAGCTTGTGATGCTAACCGGTGACAATACCCAGTCAGCGCAATATATTGCTGACAAGGTTGGTATAAGACGTTTCCAGGCGAATATGCTACCGGAACAAAAGCTAGCCTTTATTCAGCAGGCACAGCGCACTGGTCAGGTTGTTGGCATGGTTGGGGATGGGATAAATGATTCTCTTGCGTTGAGTATTGCCGATGTAGGTTTTGCCATGGGGCAAGGTAGTGATGTCGCATTGCAAAGTGCAGACATAGTGTTGCCAGGTGATGATCTCAGTGGCGTTGCGAAAAGCATAAAGTTATCGAGGCGGGTGATGGCGAACCTTTATCAAAATCTCATCGCAGCCTTTGGATATAATTTATTGCTTCTGCCAGTGGCGGCCGGAGTACTCTATCCTGGCTTTGGTGTGATTGTGAATCCCTCCTTCGCGGGTCTGGCGATGGCACTTTCATCACTGACGGTCGTTGGTAATGCAATGCGCCTACGTTTCAGTGAACCTTGAACACCTGGTTGATCATGGCGCTGAAGGCTTAACGAAGATTTGCGCTTGTGTCATGATTGACGCTCAAAATGTTCGAGGTTCGATATGGGTGAATCAAATCGTTTTTCAGCGCAACATGTCAATCAGTGGCGTGAGGAAGGCTTTGCCATCATTCCCGACTTCTTTACCGAGGCCGAAATTCGTCCGATTCATGATGACTACGAACGCATCTATGGCTTAAAGCCACGTGGACAATATGCCGGTGATGATAGTGAGTTATCGGCTGAAGCTCGTAAGGCCCAGTTTAAAAATATTGATATTTTCCCCTATGAGGGCTCGGTTGAGATGAATTTCCTCTCGCTGCACCCGGCGCTCATAGCGTTTGCAAAAGCGTTACTTGGTGTTGATGACGTGCATCTCTATCAGTCACATACCTGGGCTAAATATACCGGTGAAACCAATTATGATCAGGATTTTCACTGTGATTTTGCTAATCATACCTTGCTAATCCCTGCCGATGACGTGGCGCTGCGGACCGTTGATTTTATTGTCTATCTAACGGATGTGACCGATGCTCATGGCGCATTGCACTATGTCACCAAACCTGACTCTGATGAGCTACTAAGAGCTGGTGCGGTTGGTATCAAAGAAGAACAACAAGCACTATTGAAGGCGCGCCAGAAGTCAGCGGCAGGTTCGGCTGGCACCCTTGTTGCCCACGGCATTGATACTTTTCACAGGGGCACAAATTTAACTGCTGAGAATGGCTATCGATTTACCATGACTATTGGCTATAAGGCAGCTGGCAACGACATGGTGGGTTACAGTGTCTGGCAAGATTCTGGAGATCGACCCTGGCAAACTATTTTTGATCATGCAACAGCAGAACAACTGGCCTGTCTTGGCATCCCCAGACCTGGTCATCCTTACTGGACCAGACGTACGCTGGGTTTATGTCAGGCCCGTTGGCCTAACTGGGACATGACTGCCTACAGGCAGAAGTAAATATGCAGGTTGCGGTAATTGGCGCAGGTCTCGCTGGCTTAACAACAGCGTACTTTTTAAGTCAGCAAGGTGTTGATGTAACGGTAATCGATCGTGGCAAGCTGGCTGCCAGCGAAACAAGTCATGCCAACGGTTCGATGTTAACCCCTAGTCTTGCGGACCCCTGGAATGCGCCTGGTGTGCTTCGGCAATTAGTGAACTCGCTCGGCCGGGAAGACTCCTCAATGCTTTTGCGGCTCAAAGCTGTACCGTCTCTCATGGGCTGGGGGCTGAAATTCCTTGCCCACGCAAATCGCAAAAGCTTTGAACATAGCTTTCGAGAGAATGCTCAATTTGCCGTTTACTCCGCCTCGGTAATGCAAGACCTACTCCAGCGCCATCCGTTTGAGTTCGAATATGCGCCAGACGGTACGATTAAGGTGTTTCGAGACAAATTGGCATTCGAACAGGGTCAGCCCGCTGGCTTAAGGGACTTGGTATTGAGTCGGAGTTACTAGACCCGGGCCGGCTACTGGAGAGAGAATCTGCATTGGAAGCTACGATAGGTGATTTTGCCGGTGGTATTCACTATCGACGAGATGAGATTGGTAACGCCCGATTGTTTTGCTATGAATTACAGAACGTGTGTGAAAACAATGGTGTTAAATTCTTATTCGAGCATGCCCTGACGTCTGTGATAAGGCGTGCTGGAAAGATCTATGCCCTGCAAACCGTAGACGCTAATGATGAGATAAATAATATCGAAATAGATGCGGTAGTTATCGCTGCGGGTAGTTATTCCTGGCCACTTGGAAAATTGTTTGGATTATCGGTGCCAGTCAGGCCAGCTAAAGGCTATTCCTTAACCGTTCCGTTAGATCAATCAGAGATTAAGCCAAGGTATGCCATTGTTGATGACGCACTCCATGCAGCTATTGTTCCCCTGGCTGGAGATAAGCTTAGATTAGCCGGCACCGCCGAGTTTGCTGGTTTTGACACGACACTTTCACCCCAGAGAGCAGCGAATCTTGCGCAGTTTCTTGGCAGGGTCTATCCCAATGTGAAGTATGATCCGGCAATGGTGATACCCTGGTGTGGTTTACGGCCTATGACATCAGACGGCAGGCCGATTATTGGCCGTTCCTCAATTGCAAATGTGTTTCTGAATACTGGCCATGGCCCCTTAGGCTGGACCCTGGCGTGCGGCAGTGGAAAGGTGTTGGCAGACGAGATAGTCGGTAATCCGCCGACCTATGACATCAAAGCCTTTAGCCCATCGCGGTGAATGTAAAAGTCGCTATTCGCTTCCTGACCGACGATATTGCCTATAGCCGATCTGCAGATACCCAGGTAGTCCCTGACGGTTCTCTGTAAATAGTATTCTTGTTCTATCGAGTACCGGATCCTCGGCAGCAATACGTGCTGTATGTTTATCGATAAAGGTAATCGGCGTCTGTTTTGGATAGATCGGCTTGCCAGCGTCCTTGTTGAACTCTTGAATTGTGAGTTGATCCTGATGACGAGATAGGACAATCCTATTGGTCATGTTTTCGAACTGACCGGCATAGTTAGTCAGATCAGGTTGCTTTGCTGTGGGTGCGGGCAATTGTGGTTCTTCAATCTTGCAATAGTGACTAATCAATGGATTCACTACTGCCTGACATAAACCTTTTGCATCACCGCCGTTGGTAAGTAGGACCACGGCGAGATTTTTCGACGGCACGACTCTTAAGAAGGCAAATTGACCGATGGTTGCCCCATCGTGTCCATAGAGCTTCTCACCCTGCCAATTCATCAAAAACCAGCCAAGTCCCCAGCCTGTTAGTCCCAGACTGCTATGTTTTGGTAGCCGAATTTGTCGTCGTTGCATTTGCCGCGAGGTTGCTGACTTTAGTAGCCGCTCACCAGTCTGCGCCAGACCATGATGTAGATGTAGCTGTGCAAACTTCAATAAATCAGTTGCTGACATGGAGGGGGTTGAGCCTGCTGCCTTTTGGCCAAGGGAAAGATAGGGGATTTTGCTTGGGTACCAGGTGTTTGCTTTGCGGTTACTTTTCACATGGCCTATGGCCGCATTGAAGCGCAGTGCATCCTCTGGGCGAGAAAAAGCATGCCGCATGCCGAGAGGATTAAATAGGTGATCGATCAATGCCTGGTCGTAGGATTTACGTCGCATGACTTCAATGAGTCTACCCAGTACACAATAGCCGAGATTGCAGTAACTCATCATTTCACCAGGCGCAAAAAGGGAAGGCACCATACGGCACTGCAGAATAAATGTTTCAATAGCATCGTCCCCACGGCCGGAATCAATAAAATAATCTCCATCAATACCGCTGGTATGACTCAGTAGATGTCTGACGGTGACGCGATTTGAATAGTCCAGGTTTTCAGTACGAAACTCCGGCAAATAAGTGCGAATTGGAGCGTCAATTTCAATCAAGCCCTCATCGACTAACTGCATCACTAGTGTGGCGGTATGCGGTTTGGTAATTGACCCGATTTGAAAGGTGCTATCTGTTGTAACCTTAACGCCTGTGTCAATGTTAACGACACCAGCGCAACTATTTACTAGCAGTTTGTTGTTTCGTAACACAGCAAGGCTTGCACCCGGCACCTGATATTTTTTAATACTGGATCGGAGCAACTTGTCTAGAGACTGAATAATTGCCATGAGCAGAAATTCCAATTACTGTGGCTTTCTTTACATCATGCCATTGGTATTTCTTCGGGTGCAACTATGACAAGAATCGCTATCGCGGGCATTAGCCACGAAACCAACACCTACTGCAAAGGGCTGACCACCCATGCCGACTTCGGCCAGTTCCGCGGCGAGAGAATATTTAAAAGTAGAGGGACTGAGACATCACTTGGCGGTGCATTGCAAGCATGTGATGAACTGGGGTTTGAGCCGGTACCGATACTCACTGTCTGGACACAACCGTCAGGAACCATCGAGAGAGAAACTTACGATCATTTTAAACAGGAGATCCTGGCAGGTCTTGAAGCGAGCAAACCCCTTGATGGCGTTTATCTTGAGCTTCATGGTGCAGGGGTTGTGGAAGGATTGCCGGACCTTGAAGGTGACCTGGCTCAGGCCGTCAGAGATTGTGTGGGTGAGGCGGTGCCAATTACAGCCAGTTTTGATTTGCATGGCAATCTAACCCAGGCGATGGCAGATGCATTAGATGGCATCTTTGCCTGCCACCATTATCCACACATCGATATGCACAAGCGCGCAGAAGAGGCTGTGAGGCTAATTGGTCGAATGCTAGAAGAAAACTTTCGTCCTGTATGTGTTGTAGAAACCTTGCCGATGCTGACACCAACAACAACAACCTTTGAAGGAATTGGTGAATCAATGCTGAAAACTGTGAAACAAGCGGAAACAGATCCAGATGTGATCAATGTCAGCTGGTTTCACGGTTTTCCTTACACTGACATACCTCATGTTGGCGCCTATATCACGGTGACCATGAAAGGAGAGCGAGAGCAGGCGCAACAGCTTGCACGCAAGGTGGCACGACAATTGTGGGACGCCCGTGAATCATTCCGACCAGTTAGCTTGTCGGCAGATGAAGCCATAACCAAAGCCGAGACATTTGCCGAGGGGCCGGTTGTTATTAATGAGACATCCGATAACTGTGGCGGAGGCACGCCCGGTGATGGTACCCACCTGTTACGCGCTATGATAGAACGTCAGCTACCAAAAGCTTGCTTTGGTTTTCTAGTCGACCCTGAGGTTGCAGAACAAGCTAACAAGGCAGGTGTAGGTGCTACGATTCAAGTGAGCCTGGGGGGTAAATATGATGAACTGCATGGGCAGCCCCTGGACCTTACAGTTTATGTGAAGTCCTTGCATGATGGACGCCTTATCATGCAAGCAATGGGCAAGGGTTCTCCCTTACACCTTGGCAAGATGGCAAGGTTGGTTGTTAGGGGCATCGACATTATTGTTGCCTCTAGAAGGTCCCAGACCTTTGATCCAGGACCTTTTGAAGCGCTGGGTATCAACGTGAAGGAGTATCCCATCGTTGCACTGAAGTCATCGAATCACTTTCGTGGTGGATTTCAACCGATCGCCGCGGCTATCGTGACGGCAGATACACCTGGGCTGACAACGCATCAGGTAGGGGTTTTCCCGAGGCAACATAACAGTCAGCCGCTTTGGCCGATTGATGAGGCTGCTCACTACGAATAGTTAACTGCCCGGTGGCACAAAAGTCATTGAGATTGAATTGACGCAATGGCGAATATTTTTTGTCGTCAGACCTTCACCTTCAAATACATGACCAAGATGACCACCGCAGTTAGCGCAAAGAATTTCTGTGCGCATGCCATCGGCATCAGCTTCACGTCGAACAGCACCTTCGATTTCATCATCGAAACTTGGCCAGCCGCAATGGGAGTGAAATTTGTCTTCCGACCGGTAAAGCGGTGCCTCACATTGCTTACAGACATACAGACCGGTTTCGAAAAAGTCGTCATATTTACCAGTAAAAGGCATTTCAGTGCCTTTATCGATGATTACCTGACGTTCTTCTGGGGTTAACTGTTTGTATTCCTTAGACATTTTAGGCTCCAATAGGTAATAACGGTGGCAATAATGGCATGTCGGAGGCGGGCTGTTAACTGCTAATTTGTGCATTGCGCGAAAAAATCTTTACATAATACTTACATTTTTATTGAGAATTCTTCTCAAAGTGTGAACCACGTCAAAAACTCCAAAACTGAAGAACTTATGATGAGTAGTTCGAAATCAGATGCGCTGGCATAGTATTTTGGCTTGCCGGGCACCATGAACTAGATAGAGAATTATGTTTTCAACTGAGACCTACATTGCTGAGAAAACCCAAATTAAGGTGACCCGCGAACCACAGAAGCGTGTTGCGCGTATTGAGCTGGATAACGGTATAAACATCTCAGTGACTGAAAATAATCTTCCCATGGTCATGGGGCGTGAAATGGATTGCGATCTTCGTATCCCAGATGCTCACGTTAGTCGTCGACACTGTGAACTGTATATGACGAATGGCACCCTGTGTGTACGGGATATGAGTTCGAATGGTACCCAGGTTGGTAATCGGGTGCTGAAAAAAGAATCCATGACCATCAAGGGTCGAACAACAATCATTCTTGCCGGTGACGCAAGAATCGTTATTGAGCCCTGTGACGAATTAGCACCGGCGAAAAATCGCCGTAAGAGAAGTGCTGATCGACGCGCGTCATCCGATCGCCGTCAAGGTGAAGAACGCCGCCAGGAATTCATCATCGTACCCTTTGAGCAACGTACCGATGTTGGTCGTCGTAACAGTGAAGAGCGTCGTTGTATTGAACGACGTTAGTAGTTTCTCTGCAGCTATAATCCTCTAGTCCATACCATCTCCCACGCTATCAGAACGCTATACAAGAGGTGTGTGCATGCCTTTTAGGTCAGCCTCGTATCCCCAACAGCTAAAAGCTGTTAGCAACTATTGCCTTGTAACCCACGACTAAACACACAGTAAAAAATACAAAGCAACAGGTAACAGAGACCCGTTGTTTCTAAGCAGTATGGAGATATGCGGGGACCCGGTATACCGGACCTGAAAGGCCGGGCGTAGAACTACGCCCGGTTTCAAATAGATGTGTAGTCTAGAGCGCGCTACAAATAGTGTAGACACTTGCCTCGTCGTAAGGTGTAGCAAGCGCAACGTTGGTTGGGTTGGTATTGACACCAGACGCACCAGCAGTTGCGCGTAGTCGACCTGAGTTACCTAGACCATCGTCTAACTGTAGATCGAGGGCTGCTGCTGCTTTACCAGGTACCTGGCTCATGCAAAGTTTGATACCGTTCAAACCGCCACCCATTGCCTGGTTAGTAAGGCCCATTAAGCCGCCCCAGGCATTCTTGGGTAGCGATGCCGCACCCTGGTCAGCTGGGTTACCAGCAATATAGCCTGCTGCTCTTAGATGCTGCCATACGTTGTCATGCTCACCACCACCGTTCCAGGTGTTACCCAGGTTGGCGGTTAGTACACCGTTGTTGTTACCGAACTGTGTCACTGTTGCCCAGTCGCCGCCACGGTTTGTTAGTGCCGCAAGGTTGGGGCCGTCATCACCAGGTAAACGCTTATACCGATCCTGATAGGACAGATAGGCAGCTGAGACAGCTGAGATGTCAGCGCTAGCCTTTTTAATTCTTGAGTTATCGATCAGTTCGGTACCCTGGAGAATAGCGCCGAGTAGTAGACCGATAATGACGAGAACAACTGCGATCTCAACCAGGGTAAAACCTTTTTGGTTTTGTGCACCAAACTTTTGTGAGAAGTCGGGCGCCACGTGTGCCGATATTTTATTCATTATTAAAATTCCTCTACGAGAACTGTAGTTGTTGACAGCTTGTTGACACGTTTGCTTTAAATTCAAGTGGATAAGATTAACGGTTCAGCTTCTGCTTTGCCAGCCTACACATGTAAATCAACTGTAATTCAGTCCAGTTGCCCTGATTTAACCAGTTGATATGCCAGGGTATTCGGCGAAATCCAGCGCAAATGGTCATCGAATTCACTACCACCTAGTTCAGAAATCGATCTTTCGACAAAAATGACGTCATTGTCGATATTTTCGAGCTGATCAGTGGAGGTGGTGGTAGTACCATCACTGCCTAACGAAACAATGACAGCGACCACGTTATCAGCAATGATATTGCTGCACGCGCTTTGCTGACAAATTTGTAAATCCGGTGTTAAACCCAGAGTGATATCATTGCTATAAGCGCCGCCAGCTGCGGTTGTTAGACGATATCGAATAGGATTAAGCCAGGGATCTAAAAGGCGATTACTGGCATCGACAGAACCATTGAGATCGAGGGTCCTGATAGGGATAAAGCCGTTCGGACTCGTACAATTGGTCGTTGCCCCGACAGGTGCCGACAGCCCATTAGATGTAGCAGTTGCCGGGCAGGGCAGTCGACCCGTATTAGCAACATAGCCTAATAGTGCGTCATGAATATCTTTTAGTTGGGTCTCAACGCCTTTTCGCTTGCTGGCTTCAAGCTGGGTCGAGAATGGGGTGATAAGGCCACCCAATAAAACGCCAAGAATTACCAGCACAATGGCCAATTCGACCAGATTTAAGCCTTGCTGTTGTTGCCTGCCTTGAATCTGACGCAATTTACAGGGGTCTTGAAATGTCATTATAGCTCCCTGTGTGTGTAATAGGACGCTGGGTACGAAATTCCGTGTCCGGGTTAGCGTTATTTTCTAGTTCAAAATAGTCCCCAGGATCGCTATCCGGTCGCGTTTGCCCCGATAATGCAATACCTGGTGCTGTGACAACACCTGCTGCAGGTGAGCCGTCACTATTGATGATGGTAACGCAATTTCCCTCTACGGGCATACAGAACCGATAAAGCAATTGATCTGACCAATGAGTGACCAGCCAACCTGGCGGTACTGGCGCATTGCCCAGTGGACAAGGTGTCCCCCAGTCGAACGGCAGGGCTGATGTCAAAGGCAGACTACCGAACTGGAGTAGATTGGTACTTATGTAGGGTCCACCAAAGTTCGCTGCAAATGGATAAACCAGACAGGCATCATTGTAAGCATTGAGCAGGTTGGTTGCTGTTCGCAGGACTTGCTGTTCTATAAGTGACCAGAAGCTGGCTGTTGAAATACCAACAAGTTGATCATTGTGCGTTTCATCGATCACGCGAGCGTAGTCGGCGAGGTTGGCGTCGGCATTTATCCCCTCAAGGAAGTCGGTTATAAAAAGGGTTCGACGTTCCTGATCATTGATTGGGCCCTGAGGCGCGATAATTACTGCGGCCTGCGGGTTCGCATCAAGGGTCAAGGTGCCTGGGCTGGAGCTGTTGCGACTGCCAATTGCATTCGCAACAAAAAGTGTTTCAACCGCATACCAGAGACTTGCGCCGCTAGTGTCAGTCAGGGGGGCAATGTCCAGCGTCTTATAAGGCAAGAGACCCAGTGCAGATTGGCAGCCACCAACTGCAGGGTTCTCGAACCCATCGCCGCTTGTGTCCGGGCAAGGTAGCGTTCCTGGTATCGCCTGGGATGCGGCGTAGCCGAGAAGTGCGTCCTTTGCCTGATCGAGGCTCAAGGCTGAAAGTGTTTTGTTGGCAGCCTTGCGCTGATTTATTGAAATCTCAGAGATAAGTAGGGTCGTTGCAGCCAGCAGCAGAATCGTAATAAATAAAATGATCGCAATGCCTTTTGAGCGCGCTGCGACAATGGGAGTTGACCCTGATAGGTACATAGAGATTATGGACTCTCGGTCAGGTCTTTTATGGTTTGCATTTTCGTTGGGCGATAGTCATAAGACTCCTGGATTTCGTTGGGTTCGAGTAGCCAGACTTGACCAGGTTTTAGGATCGCTTGTTGATTATTTGCCCGTAACACAGCCCGTTTTTCACCAGGGATCAATTCTGCATAGGGGACAATTTTGTCACTTTTACTGAGAATGCTTTCACCATTTATCCAGACCAGGTAATCGCCATTCTCGCGTTGCATGTATCCAGAAAATCTGACAACTGAACTTGTGTCATCGAGTGTGCGATCTGGTAGATCAGGGATTTCCTGCGCCGTTTCATCAGTGTTCATGTCGACATTTTCACGAATATTGTCGAGGATGCGCCGCTCTACTGGATCGGTAAATAGCCGACCGAAGGGATAAAGTTCCTCAGCACTTGCCAATATCGATTGGCATGAAAGAGTAATGATGAGCGCTCTTAACAAGACTTTCATATGTTGTCTTGCTCCCAGGATGCTGTGATATCAGCCAGTGTGTACCAGCGTAGTTGGCATTCGCCGCGTAACCTTGTTAATGCGAGTTCTTCAGAAAATTGTTCGAGCCAGCGCAATTGACAATGTTCGACATTGTAAATCCCCGGGGCCTGCTCGCGAAGACCTGAAAGCAATCGGTACAAGTCACCTTCATGGCTAAGTTGCATGACGATTTTCATATTGGTTGCACGTATACCCACATCAGGATTCCAATAGGGGTCCATGTTTTGCTGAATGACCTCGCCACCCTCGAGGGTAAATTCAATGCCAGGAATTTGATATTCCTCACTGAGCTTCCGCAAGGTCTCAAGCCATTGAAGACGTTGAGGTGAACCAATGTAGCCTGGAGCTTGCAAGGCCCGATATTGATCCAGGTATTCATC
>CBDUKY010000065.1:0-10744 GCA_965367925.1 uncultured Pseudomonadales bacterium
CTCTCATCAATTGTCTCGCAACCCTATAGTGCACAGATGAATATTTGATTAAGTCTCGTTAATAACGATACCGAAGCCCTACCCTAATGCCACGGCCAGCTTCCGGTGCAAAATTTTTCAAGAAGGAAACGTGATTACGAATTTCCTCATCAAGCAGATTGTTTAGTCTGGCAAAGACAACGAATTCGCCATCATTTGCCAATTGCCAGTGGCGATCAGCATAGACAGTCACCTGTGTATAGCCGTCTGTTGCTAACTCTCTGTCACCAACATTGTCCTGCTGAAGCACATTGCTGAGATTAAAATCGACGGTCCAATCGGCATTGTACCAATTTACCCCGAGACCAACTCTGGCAGGTGGGATGCGTGGCACATCACCACCATCGTCAAAGGTTGCCCGGACCAGGTCTGCTGACAACCTGATATCCATATTTCCTTTACTCGTTTCAAGTAAGGGGTATTCATAGGCAGCTTCAAAGCCTGTGAAAGTAGCATCCTTTGCGACATATCTAGCTACATCAGTTTCGTCGATTTCCGCACCAGTCAAATCAAGAAAAATATAGTCACTAATCTGATTGTGATAGGCCGAGAACTCCAACGTGCCTCTACCAGCATGTTTGCGCAAACCGAGTTCCAGGTTATTTGACCTTTCTGTGTCGAGATCTGGATTACCAACTTCAATCAAGCTGGTTGCAGCGTGTGTCACCTTGAGTGCATCAGGCAGGGCAAGACAGTTTGCACCATCAATATTGGAATAAAGTTCTTCAACCGTTGGATTGCGTTCCGAATGTGCAATTGAAACCACAAGGTTCATATCTGAAGTCAGATCATAGATCACACTAGCAGAAGCACTGTTAGCCGAAGCCTGATTACTACAGCTACCATCAGGATCAAGATCATTTTGCTCAAAACGAAGACCAAATTCTGCTGTGAGTCGATCATAGCTCAATCGCTCAACACCAAATATCGCCACCGATTGGATATTAGTTGCGGGGATAAATGCTTCATCACCGGTTGCACTAAAATCAGTGTCACTAAATTGTAGTCCCCACACACCTTCCCAGCGGCTACCAGAATTAGGATTCTCGTACAGGTCGTGAGTAACGGATACCCGGCCTTCGTAACCACGGTTCTTAAACAGCGTGCCGATCGCCTTCGTACCGTCAGCTTCGATTTCTATTTCGCGATGTTCATAATCTGTGTACCCGAGATTGATATCAACATCCCGAAACCAGAAGTTATCGAAACCTAGATGGCTTTTAACATCATAACGAGTTTGCTCCAACGCTAATCGAACGAAATCCTGACCTTCCTCTTCTTCCGTTTCTGCCTCATCTTCCTCGTGCTCATGATGGGCATGGGTGCCACCAGGTAAGCCGTAGTTTGACTCAATCTTATTTACCGAAACGCCAACAAAACCTCGATCTAAAATCCATGACGCGCCAAGGGTGCCACCCTTTCCATCACCATCACTGTTGGCAATGTATCCCCGGGTATTAACGATAGGTTCTTCCTCATGCTCATCTTCTTCATGCTCATGGAACGCCTCGAGCTGTTCCAGTGCCTCTTCATCAATCGCCATGCCATGCACTTCAACTTCATCATTGCGACGATCGTAGTAGTCCGCATGAAAAGAAAAGTCGCCGAGTGACCCCGTGGCACCAAATAGCGTTTTGTCTTCACCGCTAACCGAGTTATAACTTTGCTCAACAATTAGATCAGGTCTATCGTAAAGTCGTGTCGGTATGCGCTGATCAATAACATTGACGACACCACCAATCGCCCCACTACCAAATAGCAATGTCGCGGGACCACGAACAATCTCTATTCGTTCAGCAAGTAAGGTTTCAATACCATTGTCGTGATCTGGACTAACATTCGAGGCATCAGATACCGGCACACTATTTTGTAATACCTGGACCCGCTTGCCGCTTTGACCACGTATGACTGGTTGCCCAACACCAGGACCAAAGGATGCCGAGTGCACACCTAGTTGATTTTGTAGGGTTTCGCCAAGCGAGTTAGCGACCTGCTTACGCAGTGCCTCTTCTGACAGTACACCGAGAGGCAATGCCGTATCTGCGGCTGCTTTTTGAAAGGGTGCCGTGACCACAACTTCTTCAAGTTCTGTCGCATGGGCGAGTTTGTTTTGTTTAGTTTCAAGCTGTTCAGCTGCATGAGCAGCAGTACTCAGAAAACTGAGTAATAAGACATATCTACGCATGGTAGACCTCCAACATTAATCATTAAAAGAAAGGTGATTGAATGTTAGAAGGATGGGGGCGAGCGGCTTTTCTGAAGGGCAACGGACCGGGCGACTACAATCGCATCAGGTGACCCGGCATAAAGGAAACTGGGCGGAACAAACAGTGTTGAGCTGTCACTCATCAAACCATCTGCAGCGCTATAACTCATGCAGACAGCACAATCCAACTCAGCACCAAGGGCTAGATGGACGTGATCAACCGCCATTGCCGATTGCACCAGGATGGCACAACTAAGCAACAACGATAGAAATGTCAGTTTCTTATGCATGGGTTACTCATGGATAAATCGGGCTAACTAGACCACATCTCACCAGTCAATATCAACTGCATCTAGGTTAATGACTGCTTCTCCGAGGCTAAAGTTCCGCGAAAAGGCAACCTTAGCATAAACCGCATTTCAGCATCCGCCGCTTGCCAGTCTACCTCAGCACCAATTGCCTCGGCCCGAAAGCGAATATTAGTCAGACCATTGCTAAACCCGGCAAGGGCTGGCGCACTATCAAAAACTTCATTGCTAACCGACATAGTCAGTCCATCGCCGGTTAAATCAATATCCACACTAATTGGTGCCGCTAAGCCAAATTTCAAGCTATTGGAAATGGCTTCACGAATAATTCTGGTTAAGTGGTAGTTCGCATCACCGGGTAATTGAAACTCATCTAGCTCCCCGCGTTGCGTCCACAGGAGCTGTTTGCCAATCGCATCAGCCCTTAAAGTTGCCTCTTCACGACAATCTTCAAGGAGACGCGCAAGGGGCAGATCAGGATACTTGGCCTGAAAAATCGCGGCGCGAAGATTCTCCAGAGCAGCCCTTGCATAGCTCGCGCTTTTGGTTTCTTCCGGTGCCTGGATAATGGAGACGAGCTTCGAGCCGACATCATCATGTAAGTCGCGATAGATCTGTTCTCTTTGTTGCAAATTAGATTTCGCCACCTCTAGTTGTAAGGTCTGTTCGTAGACCTTTTCTAACTCCTGCTCCTTAAGCGCGACCCGGTTCTCTAGTTCTCTATTTAGCAGATCAGTTTCATTCAGGGCACTGACAAATCGTTGTCCAAGATGGCCGAAGAAACACAATAAAATAAGGACACCAATAAACTGACTCCAGAAGGCACTGGTGATCCATTCTTCATCATTCGCAAACAAAAAAGTCAGGGTGTCATGTAAACCAAACAGGAAGATGCCGGCCAGGGTCATGACTATCCAGATGCTTGCGCTTGTGTCTTTTTTAAAGGCCATGAACGCACCACGACTGATAATAAAAATTAGCAGCAGCAAACCAATAAAGTGCATGCCATAGGCGACATAAAAGAAATAGTTTTTTGAAATAAACAGGTAAACAATGATGCTCAATACCCAGCATGCAATCATTGCTGGCTGTAGTCTCGTGAGTCGTAAATTCATCGCCTGATTAACAAACATCACAAGAAACAACATCGTCAGATCAATACAGAGATGCATCACTATGAGGAATAAAAATAATGGTCCAGGGAAGTGAGCCCCCCAGAGGTACCAGAGCACAACTGACCAGCTCAGACATGCGCCAGCATAGTAGAGATAAAGCGTTTCCTGAGGCCGAATACGCCACAACCAGACTGCCAGGGTGGCAAGCAAAAGACAGAGAAAGAAAGACCACTGACTGACCTCCACTTGAAGAAATATTCGATCCTGCCAGAGTGCCATGAGCTGCAAATGATCACCGAGCAAGACCGGTGAGCTGATTGGTCCAAAACCACGACCAGCTACCCGCAGGTAAAGATAGTTGTCATCTGGTTGCCAGGCGCTGTTTGGAATATTGACTAGTAGCGGGTGATTCCAATAGGTAGTTGCCCAACCAGGAGCCTCGGTCGTGCCGCCTAAAGGCACATCATTTAAAAAGAACTGCGCTGTCATTTGATAACGCCACAAATACGCCGCCGCCGGTGTATCGGGCTGGGTCACGGGAAACCGGAACCAGACCACAGGTCCATGGTTATCCATTGGCCGATTACGGTTATGGTAAGGTAATTCCATCGGCTGCCAATTATTAAGCGCATCAGGTGGCGTGGTGGAATCGATATGAATCAGGTCACCATGACTAAGTTGGACGAAGTCATCTGCTGCAACGGAAACGCTGAGCAGAAGTAGAAAAATGAGGGTAAAGACTTTCAAATTTAGCGTCTTACTATCAAAACCCCACGTAATGGGGGTATGTAATTGAGTCGTCAATGACTATTTTATCCATTCTATACTTCAGGCTAATTGCACGCTTCACTTATTGATAATATTGCCTGAATCAACATTCGAGTGTGATCGGACACCAAGCACCCATGATTATCGAATCTATACTGATTCTGGAGGATACACCGGAAACGCTTCGCTGGTTAATAGACGTGACCAATGGCGCATATCCTGCTGCCCAGGTCACAACCGCAGCTAACCTCACTGATGCCAAAACCGCTGTCCATGATCAGGTGTTTGATCTTGCGATTGTGGATTTAGGTCTACCAGACGGTTCAGGGATCGACCTTATCGATCTAATTAGAGAGAAACAACAATCCACCTTTATTGTTGTGGCGACCATCTATGACGATGACAAACATCTGTTCCAGGCCCTGCGAGCTGGTGCGAATGGCTACATATTGAAAGATGACGATCGAGATTCCATTGGTAGCTATCTGGCGGGTATAGAAAAAAGCCAGACCCCCTTCTCACCAAAATCTATGGACCAGATGCTAAACCACTTTCATCAGCAAGGTGAGGCAAGACGGGAGTCTAACCTGACTAAACGTGAAGAAGAGGTGTTGATACTTATTGCCAAGGGCTATAACGCAGCGGCAACAGCGAGCATGTTAAATATTACCGAGAACACAGCAAAAGGGTACATCAAAGACATCTACGCCAAGCTAGGTGTTACCTCTCGCGCAGAGGCAACTGCTTATGCGATCAAACGCAATCTTATCGAGCACGACTAGCTTTAAGGTTAGTCTCGCTGCTCCTTCTCACTTTGACACTGCAAACACATATTCGCTTCCGGGTAGGCTTGTAATCGTGAGTAGCTAACTGGTTCATCACATTCAACACAATAACCAAAATTGTTATCCGCCAGCCGTTGCTGGGCAGCAATCACCATCCGCAGTCTGTTTTTGGTCACATTTCGGTTAGCCACCAGGATGCTCTGATTATGCATTTCATCCATACGACTTAGCCGACCCTGATTATCTTTTAGATTCACGGGCCTGGCACCGGATTCAGTATTCACAAGCAAGGACTCTAGCTCTCGCCGAAGTACGGCCAGTCGATTTTCCAAATCTGCTAGTTGTGTGGCGTTCAATTCTTGTTCCATCCGGTCATCTTAACGTATCGTTATCGCTATTAAACAAATTTAGGAATTAGCCCCATCGAACTAGTAAATTTCTCGCAAGCCGCCGCAAACAACTTTCAGCCAATCGAAGAGAAGCTCGAAACCCTGCTCACCCTACCGGCTCGACTATTGGAAATCGGCAGTGGATCAGGTCAACACGCCATCGGCTTCGGCAAGGCCTTTCCCCATATTCAATGGCAACCTGCTGACCAGGGCGAATACTTCGAAGGTCTTAAGGTAAACATCGAACAACACGCACCTGCCAATGTTGCGACACCCGTTTATCTCGATCTTGGATCTACACCCTGGCCAGTTACCGAAACTGATCATATCTATTGCGCCAATGTCATCCACATCATGCCAGCATCCTTACTCGAGCCCTTGTTTGTTGGTGCAGCTTCAGCCATGACCAGCGGCGGCCTTTTAATCACCTACGGACCTTACAAATACAAAGGTGAATTTACGACAGAATCCAATAAAAAATTTGATGCATGGTTAAAATCGAGAAATCCGCTCAGTGGCATTAGAGACATTGAATCTCTACTTACACTCGGAGAAAAGTATGGCTTTGAACATCTTTATGACTTCGACATGCCTGCTAACAATCAAATGCTGGTGTTCAAAAAACGTTGATAAAAAAGTCCTCAATACCGCCGGTCTGATAACGACTTACATTCTAATAACATCTTATCCCCCAAAGAGGGGGTACTTGCAGCAGAGATGATTTCCCATAATTTCGGCACTTATCTAACGCTAAATTGTGGAGTCATTGATGTCTCGTTTTTCCCGATTAATGTTCGCTGTCTGCACGCTGCTGATCATCAGCGCATGTGATAGTGATAGTGACAATGTCCCCGTTGCGCAAATTGAAGTTTCCGCATCTCTCGGGTTACTTACCGACGCAACTGTTACCATGACCCAGGCAGATGGCACGCCGCTTCCAGGTGCAACAGGCACAACTGGTAGCGACGGTAAAGCAACCATCAACTACAATGCTAATTATCGCGGTCCTTATGTTATCCGTGTCGCGGGTAACCCAAATGCCCGTTACTTCGATGAAGCAACTCAAACAATGGTGCCCTTCCCTGATGGTCAAAGCATCCGCGCTGTCGGCTCCACACCTGGCGCAAACGTTGGTGTCACCATACTAACTGAGCTTGCAGCGCAGGTTGCTGAGAGTGTGGGTAGTGGAATAACTGCCGCGGATATCGACAATATTAACGAATCCATTCGCGCAGCCTTTGCGCCTGATATTGCAGACATTTTGACACCACCTGTCATCGTCGGTGCTGACAACATTGCTAGTCAGTCACTGGGTACAGATGACGCAAGTCGATATGCACTTCGACTTGCAGCCCTTGCCGGTATCGCCAGTGGTACAGATGCACCAGCGCTAACAATTTTAACGCAATTGTCTGCAGACCTTGCTGACGGTTCTCTTGATGGCACTGGACCAGATGGCGCTATTGCTGATCTCGCCTATGGGACTGCTGGTTTTGTTAACGCATTTACAAATGCCATTCAGCTCGCGGCAACAACCCTTGCCAATACGGATTTGTCCGCTGTGCTTGAAGAACTTAATGTTGTTACTGACGCCAACATCCTTCAGCGCATAATTGACGCTGGCGTTACCTTACCTTCTGATGTTACCGATCTAATCACAAACGGTGGCGGCGGTACTGTTGTTGGTGACGGTGATTTTAATTTAACAATTTCCGGTACTATTTCTGCTGCAGGTATTGGTACGCCATTTAGCCTTCAATTAAGCGGTGTTCCAGCGCCGACACCAGGTGACACAGACGCTATTACTGACGTGGTCAACAGCACAGTAACTGGACTTGAAGGTATCGCTGATTTCTCCGTTAGCATTGTTAACAATACTGCAAGTCAGGTAACTTTTGACGTTACATTAACTGCCCAGCAAGCAGGCACCAGTGTTTCGCTTGATCTACGCTATGACTATGTTTCAACTGGCGACAATACCAATCCTGATGCAGGTGATGGTACCAATGGTGGAACTGATGGTGGCACAAACGGCGGAACTGACGGTGGCACCAATGCAGGCACCGGTGGTGTCGATAATTTCTGCTTCAGCGGTGATCCAACGCCCGCAACCTTGCCCGCATCCCTGAGCGCATCCGTACTAGAGCTCACCTATCAATTTGCACAACCTGGCTCTCCATTTGCTGATGGTGATCAAAAGGATTTTCTCGTCAGCTCATCGGGCAAGCTATTTATTGACAATGTAGAAGTTGCTGAGAACCCGGTTTTATGTGGCGGCAACGAACGAGAAGCAGTTTGGAAGGACAATACAGCTGATCTTACCTACGCAATCTCCGATATCACCGGTGACTTCAATGAAATCAACATCGGTCGCCCATCTGACAATACCTTCCTTGGCCAGTTCGCTGTCCCTGAGGATCCTGCAGATGCGGGCCCTCCCGCCTTACTAACTGCACTAGCCGGCACCTATTCAACCCGTGTCAGCCGTTCGTGCTCTGGTGATACCTGCCCGAATAGTACCAGCGTCGGAGAGACTGTCACTGTCATTATCGGCGATGATGGCACCGTGACCTTTGCTGAATTGGTTCTTGATACTCAGGCTGCAAATGCAGAATTCAGGGATTTTAGGGAAAACACGAATGAACCACGGTTACTCATCTCGAATGATGGTGCAGTTGCTGAAGAGCGTTTCGAGCTAAACGTTTATGTTGAAGAAACAACACCTGTTGGATTCAATCTGTTGAAACGCACAAGTTGTGGTGGTGGTTGCAGTCAATCCAAGAGTATTTCTGTAGACGTTGTTCCACTTCCAGATGAGGTTACTGCATTCTTTGACGACTTCATCGCAGCCATGCCAACGAATATCACTATCGTCCAGAGTGACCCTGACTCCAATAGTATCATGGAAAACTTAACCAATACGGGATTTGGTGCGGATGCAAAGTGTCGTAGTTTCGAACTGAATGCTGAAAAGGACAGAAGTGCTGTGCCATCGTCTCGTAATCGCACACTGTTTTCCTGGTTTAGTGGCTCTAATGGCGGCATGGATTTTGAACGAAAGAATTCTCGTTATAAGGTCGATGCAGAAACAGGCAATAGAACCCTCAGCCTCCTTGGTGCACAATTGATCATCCGCGCTGACGGCACGATTGATATTGAAGAAGGCCTTCAGGATACAACAAGTCTGTTCGTCGAAGAGGTAGATGTACGAGGCACAAACGACGCCGCGGAAATTGCCACAGCATGTGCTGACTATGCAAACATTACTGTGTCACTTACCTCGACCCAGAATGGAACCATCAGTGTCAGTATCATTGATACCGACACTGGTGATACATCCCAGACTCTTTCCTCTGCTATCGATGTGGACAATGGCAACACCTTCGAATTTGTTTTACCAACTGGTACAAATTATGAAGTTGAAGTCACCAGCACATCTCCTACCACACTTAGCTGTACGGTAACCAATGCGACTGGCACTGTTGCCAGTACAGACATCACCGATGTTTCTATTGCCTGCCAGCCGGGTGGTTAGAAACAGGTTGGTTATCTCTCGTCCTTAAGGCCGCTTCTAGCGGCCTTTTTTTTGCCGCTATTTAGCAATGATTTGATTTTGCTTCGCTACCGCCAGATTGTTAAAGTCGGTTTATATCGCTACCAAATAGAGACGACCATGCATGACCTGATAATCAGAAACGGCAAAGTTTATGACGGCACTGGTGCTGCGCCCTTCGATGCAGATATCGCCATTGACGGTGATCGAATCACGGCTATTGGCAAGATAGCTGAATCAGGCAAGCAAGAGATCGACGCAAGTGGAAAGATTGTGACCCCAGGGTTCGTTGACATCCATACTCACTATGATGGACAGGTTACCTGGGACCCATTCGTTTCACCTTCTACCTTTCACGGCGTAACAACAATTGTGACAGGTAATTGTGGTGTCGGTTTTGCACCCTGCAAGCCGGATCAACGAGATTGGCTAATTGGCCTCATGGAAGGCGTTGAAGATATTCCTGGCACCGCCTTACATGAGGGCCTGAAATGGCAATGGGAATCTTTCCCTGAATATTTAGATGCGCTTGAGAAGTCACCGCTAGCCATTGATGTTGGTACCCAGATCCCCCACGGTGCACTGCGAGCATACGTCATGGGTGAACGTGGAATTCAACATGAGGCAGCAACAAAAGATGAAGTAAATGAAATGGCCGCTCTTGTTGCGGAGGCAATCAAGGCTGGTGCACTCGGATTTAGCACTTCTAGAACTGAAAAACACAAGGATTCCTCTGGCGTCTTAACGCCAACATTAACAGCACTTGAGGATGAACTTGTCGGCATCGCAAAAGCAGTTGGCGAGACTGGCACCGGTGTATTGCAAGGCATTTCTGACTTTTACGATTTCGACGCTGAATTTAAGATGTTTCGCCGTATGGTCGAAGCATCAGGTCGCCCTGTATCAATAACCGTTGAACAACAAGATGCACGTCCTGAATGGTGGCAGCAGCTATTGGATGCGTTGGAACAGGCCCAGGCAGATGGCCTACCAATGTACGGGCAAGTTCCACCCAGGGCAACTGGCATCTTACTGGGGCTTACTGCCTCTTTAAATCCACTAATGAGTTATCAAAGCTATCGCGATATTCACAAATTGCCCCTTGAAGAACGCGTTAGCATTATGAAAGACCCTGAGTTTAAATCGAGGCTTCTGGCCGAAACACCGGTAGAATTTCCTGTGCCGCTGGTGATGGAAATTATTACCAGCTTCAACAAGATGTTTCGGCTCGGTGAACCTGCTAACTATGAACCTGACCCCGCTGATTCATTCGCCGCCCAGGCTGAAGCCGCTGGCATTCGCCCTATTGAATATGTCTACGATATGCTGCTCGAAAAGGACGGCAAGGCACTCATCTATCATCCGTTGTTTAACTATATGCCAGGTAACCTCGACTTCGTCGAGAAGATGCTAAAACACCCTTACACTATTTTTGGTCTAGGCGACGGAGGTGCACATTGTGGTGCACTCTGTGATGCAAGCTTCCCCACGACGCTTATTCAGCACTGGGGGCGAGATAGGACTCGCGGTGCAAAAATGCCGCTCGAAGAACTGGTAAGCATGCAAACCCAGAAAACCGCT
>CBDUKY010000066.1:0-10640 GCA_965367925.1 uncultured Pseudomonadales bacterium
TACAGCCCTATTACACAGGAGATAAGCTGCCAAAAATTCGCGCATACAACTTCGCATCATTTAATGGATTCTTCACTCAGGTCTATATCTATCCTGAAAATTCCGAAGATGTCCCTGTGCTTATAGAAAAATTGCGTGGTGAAATTCTCACGGGTATTCCGGATGTCACTCCCTTTGTGACCCAGGGCTCAATGCTCAATGTCAGTGGCGGTAGTGGTCGCAGTATTGCAGTAGACATTCAGGGTAATGACCTTGAGCAACTGATGTTGGCCGCTCGCACTGGTCAGGATGTGATTCGAGGACTCTGGGAAAATACTAACGTATTCGCAAGGGGAGGGCTAAGCCTAAACGAGCCAGAACTACTCGTGGTCCCAGATGATCGGCGTATTAATAATGCTGGGCTCGACAGGTCCACCATAGGTAGCACGATCCGCGCCTATACGGGTGGATTATTTGCTGGTGAATACTTTGATGGTAATCGCCGCATGGATATGTTCGTTCGCACTGAGAAATGGAATGCGCCGGAGGAATTGCTAGCGCTACCGGTGGCGACACCTGGTGGAGGCGTGCAAAAATTAGGCGATCTTGTTTCGGTTGAACGGGCGGTCGGTCCAACAAATTTACAAAGGGTTGATGGTAGACGAACCGTGACGTTGAATGTCACGCCACCGCCAGAGGTGACCCTGGAAGAAGCGATTGAAAAGCTTCAAGCCGAGGCCACGCCGGCAATAAAAGCGATGCTACCAGCGAGTGCGAGTGTTAAGTATCGCGGTAATGCAGATCGACTCAAGCAAGCCTTGTCCGAGGTTACAAAAAACTTTCTGATCGCGATAGTTATCTTGTTTATGATCATGGCAGCTTTGTTTCGTTCTGCCCTCGATAGTGCAATTGTGTTGTTGGTTATGCCGCTTGCGGTCGCCGGTGGACTTGCCGGTCTTAAGATTTTGAATCTAGTTACCTATCAGTCCCTCGACATGCTTACCATGATCGGCTTTATCATCTTGTTAGGGTTGGTTGTAAATAACGCCATCTTGCTAGTTGACCAGGCTCGCGTCGCACAGCGAGATGGACTTGAGCCTAAGGAAGCCATTCGCCAGGCTGTTCTTTTTCGAATTCGCCCAATTTGCATGAGCACCCTGACAAGCTTGTTTGGCATGCTACCACTCATGCTGATTCCGGGTGTTGGTTCTGAAATTTATCGAGGACTGGCGACAGTCATCGTTGGCGGCATGATTGTCAGTTCAATTCTGACTCTGGTGCTATTACCAAGCTTATTACAAACCACGATTCCGTTGAAATTGCCCAACTTTCGGGCTCCAATTCCATTGCGAGAAGCGTCATGAATAAAATAGTATTTTTGTTTTTACTTGTGGTAGCTGGGAGTGCAGTTGCCCAGACTGCGCCGGCAGCTTCTGTCGTGCTAGAGCCAGTTAGAGAGATGCCGATTGGTGAGCGTGCAACATTTAACGCGGTCGTGCGTAGTCGAAATGACATCCTTTTGCCGGCGACAGTCGATGGTGAGCTAATTTGGGTCCAGGAGGAGGGCGCGAGTGTTAAAAAAGGTGAACTCATCGCCAAGGTGGATGACCGGCAACTGTTATTACAAAGAGATGAGCAGTTGTTGCTCGCAGACAGGGCAAGAATCAATGCAGAGTATTTGCAAGGCGAGGTAGATAGATTATCTCAGCTTCAACAAGCAAATCTTGCCGCAAAAACACAACTAGCGGAAATGGCATCTCGTCGTGATCTGGCGAGAAATGATTTAGCTGTTGCCAAATCCAGAATTGCACAACTTGAAGAAACGCTGGAGCGTACACGCATAGTCGCACCGATAGATGCAATTGTTGTGGAAAGGCAACGGCAAAGTGGTGAGTTTGCCAGACGCGGCGAGAGTGTGGCTCGAATTATTTCGCCAGCGCAGTTGGAGGTGAGGGCCTCAGTGCCAATCGCTTATCTGAATAGAATCAACCGCTCTGAGCCTGTTACTGTCAGTGTTAGCGGTACTGTTTTCGAGTCTGATATCCGGGCACTGGTGCAATCTAGTAACCAGTCATCGCAAACCTTTGGTGTACTGCTCAACGTGCCTGAAGAAGTTACAACCAAGATTGCTGCCGGCCAATTTGCTGATGTGGAAATGACTGTGAGCGAACAACGGACATCGTTGTTTGTTCCACGAGACGCTGTCATTTTGCGCAGTGAGGGAAGCTTTGTGTTTCGCGTTGATGATGAGAATGTCGTTGAACGTATTGGCGTGACGCTTGGTATAGGACAGGGCGCTTTAGTCGCTGTTGCAGGAGATCTCAATGTTGGAGACAGGGTGGCCGTTCGTGGGGTTGAAAGTTTGCAGGATGGGCAAACCGTGCTGCCAACAAGCTAGTCCTCTGGTTTCACAAATTTATCGATTTCCTCACCAACGAGTTCATTAAGGGTTTCTCGTTCTACGGGGCTGATGCCTTTTGGATCAAAACGCCAGCGATTGTGTAGAGAAAGTATAGGTAGAAGGTGATTGTGGTCAATTCTACGCCACCATTGGCTAAATCTTTCCCCTCTGCCCCGTTTGAAACCGGCTGATTCAAGTGCGGCTTCCAATTTGAAGACCGGTGACTCCCAACCACTATGTTGGGCTGCATTCAATTCTACAGATCCAGCTTCTGTCTCAAGTCTTACTTGATCACTTGATGATATTCTCCAAAGCAAAATCAAGAGCAGCAAAACGCCGAAACCATAGAGATAAACTTCATAGTCCTCCATCTTCTGGGCGTTCCACCAGATCTGAAGCAAAAAGGATTTGTTCGAGAAACAATCAATCAGGGGTTGTAGCAATGTTGCTTGAGCGGCTTCTGTTTCGAGCCATATTGACGGTGTTGTATCCACTACCTGCCAGCTATTGTCGATATAGGCAATAGCCCAGGCGTGAGCATGACGTTGCCTGACCACGAACATACCGAGGGCATCGTCGTATTCTTCCAGTGCATATCCGACAACATATCGAGCTGGGATACCCATATGCCTAAGGAGTAATACTGTGGCGCTGGCAAAATATTCGCAGTGGCCCGCCTTACGCTCAAGTAAAAAGTTACGCAATGGGGCCTGCCTGATGTCGGCGGGTTGGTACAAGCTATATTTGAAAGGTGCAAAGTACTCGTCGAGGCTTGAGATGGGCTGCGCTGGATTCAGGCTGTTACCCACGGCTGCAGTGATTGTAGGGCGAAATTCAACTGGAATATGTAAGTCAGTGGGTTTCGGCTCGCCATAGACAGTATCCTTGGCATTATAGTGAATACCATAGCGAGGACTTGGTACCATATTTAGACCTTGAACCGCACCATAGTAATTTTGTTTGATATCAGTTGCTGGTAACTGATCAATTTGTGTTGTGCTTGCTGGTATGGGTATTAGTGCCTTATCGGTAGAGAACTCGAGATAGATGTCCATCTCGAAATCTGTAGGTGATGGGGTATTTAAGTCCCAGAGAAAGTCGTCTGTATGGGGCACATCTGAAAATTTTCGTTCCATGGCCAACCAGCTGTTCGCCATAGGTAGGTCATAGCTGGCTTCTTGCAGCAAACCGGGTGAAGCGGAGGTTTTGACTCGAAAGATAATTTCATCTGATGCTTTTAGTCGTCCTACCTGGCCCATAGACGTTTGTGTTTTAAGTGGATTCGTACGTTCTTGAATCCATTTAGCTAGCCATACCTGGGTTCTTTTTTTGATTTCAAGATGAGATTCTCGAATACCTACCTGGGTAAAAAATCCTGCCAGGAATACGCCACAGACAAGTAGTATCCAGAGGTTGGTGGCATGGCGTGGAGAGCGTAGTCGGTAAAGGGCGGTAGCAACTAGCAGGGCAGTGATCGGAAAATAAAGTAGAGAAGCCTGGGTATTAGTTCCCGCTGCGATCAACAATAGACCGAATAGCAGATAATCCATGTCCCAGGTCTGGGTAACGGGCTGTTTCTGGCGCCGAAGCGAATAGAACAAAACATCAAGTGTCATCTTATCTGTTGTGCTGTAGTCGATGACGATGACTAGTGGAAAAAATAGAATGGGTAACCACTGGATTAGTGTTGTTAAAAAGTGATATTCAACTCTGTTTAGGTATAAAAATACCAGCAGGAGAATAAGGCAAACGCTTGTCAGGTCTGCAAGTAGGTAGAAATCTTGTTTGGTGAGTTCCCAGCGGCGATTGGTAAAAAATCGTGCTTCCCAGACCAGTGCCATAGGTATAGCGAATAGCACCAGCTCCGCCTGGATACCCCATAGTAGAATGGCGATAGACTGTAAGGCCCGAAGATTCATGGGTTACGCAGATCCTCTTCAATGTGATCAACACGCAACTGTTTAATGTCCCTGGGGATGTCTGGATTATTTTCTTCGACAACAATACAAGCTTCCATATTCAAACCACTGGTTTTGACCCGTTTGATCAGATCCTTGTGTGGTGGGTCATATGCGGACAAAACCACGATACAACCGCTAACAAGTTTTCGATGTCTGAGAAATGCCTGGGTCAACAAATCAATCGATGCGTTGCTTCGCTGAAGGGTAGCAAGGGCCTCAAGATGCTCATTAATACTACTTGTACCCCGGCCAGTAGTAATCACCTTTGGTTTGTCTGATAAATAGATTAGATCTAACATTGAATCGCTATCATCCATGGCCAATGAGTAGCTAGCTGCAACAGAAATGGCTTCTTCAATAATCTGAAGTTGCGGATTACTAACATCAAGCAAGAGGGCATTTCGAACGTAATACTCGTCCTGATACTCACGAACGACGGGTTTTTTACGTTTAGCGGAACTTGCCCAGTGAATCTTCCTTAATGGGTCGCCATCTCGATAGTCCCGCAGAGAAACGAATTCATCGGATTCACCAATCGACCAGGCAGAACTGATGCCTCCTGGTTGGAAGTTGCGTCCACCTGTAAACAAACGATTTTTGTTTATCGAATAACGTTTCGGCAGCACGAGTAGGGTTTCTTGCATACTAAAGCGCTGGATGCCGTAGTTCAGCGAAAAAGGATCCTTGTGCATGACGTCGATGGAATCAAAGCTGACGATACCGCGGCGTAATGGAACTGCCTCGATATCAGCTTTGACTGATGCCTTGATGCCAATTTCTGGTACGTCTGCGGGCTTGGTGGTGAGTCCTGTATTTAGCCGCTGCAGATAAATAAATCGGTGAAAACCAATAAATCGGTCCCAGGCGTTGCGACTATCCTCGTCCGGCTCCTTGTTAAACTGGTATTGCTCGCGGGACGGTGGTTTTGTCGTCAGTGTATCAACAATGGTCAGGTCACTTTCGATATCATCTCCTTCATTGGTAACCCTGATTTGATAGGTAAAATTTGTCCCAGCAGTTGCATATCTGGGTAGAATTCTGGCGACGGAGACGGTTGGTCGATTAAGTGCCAGTCCAAATCTGGCAGCGATAAGGAGACAAAAGAAAAGTGCGAATAGCTGGTAGATTAAGGATCTGTCGGTATTTAGGCCGAGTACTGCTGCGAATACAGCGCCAGTCAGGATCAACTGGCCTCGCTCGGTCCGGCGTCTAGTGCGTTTTTTTCCAGGTCTGGCAGCCCAGGCGTGAGCTGAGTAGAGCCAATCTTTAAACATAATCAAACAGGTACAGGCACATCACGGAGAATTTCTTCGATAAGCTGTTCAGCTGTTGCCCCGGAGTATTGTGCATCTGAATCCAATGCCAGGCGGTGGGCGATGACCGAAGGAGCGAGACCCTGAATAAGTTCTGGCGTAACAAATGTCTGATCCCGGATTAATGCCAGTGCTTGCGAGCATTTCATCAACATCAAACTTGCTCGAGGGCTTGCACCCATCTGGATGCCAACGTGATTTCTCGTTGCGGCCACGAGATCGACGATATATCGCTTTAGTTCTTCCGTGACGGCAATCTGGCTCGCGGCAAAACGAATTTGTTTTACCTGTTCAGGTGTAATCACCGCAGAAATGGTGTCAATTGGGTGCGCGGTTAACTGACTGTTGAGAATATCGACCTCATCTTCTGGCGTTACATAACCCAGCGAGAAGCGCATGGCGAATCGGTCCATCTGTGCCTCCGGCAGTGGATAGGTACCGTGAAACTCGACTGGATTCTGGGTGGCGATGACAAAAAAAATCTCGTCCATTTCATGTCGATCCCCTTCTATGCTCACCTGATGTTCTGCCATGGCTTCCAGGAGCGCGGACTGGGTGCGGGGTGATGCCCGGTTAATTTCATCTGCGAGGAGAATCTGGGTAAATATTGGGCCAGGTCGAAAACGAAAATCCTGACTGTGTTGATCGAAAATGGATACGCCAAGAATATCTGTCGGTAACAGGTCTGGCGTGAACTGAACCCGCTTAAAGTCTGCGCTGATGGAACCTGCAAGGGCTTTTGCCAGGGTTGTCTTGCCAGTGCCAGGCACATCTTCCAGAAGTACGTGACCGCCGGCAAAAAAAGCCGTGAGTAGCCATTCAATACTGTCATTATTTGTGCGAATAACGGTCTGTATATTAGTACGAAGCGCTTGAAGGTGGCTGGCGATTGGCTTGTCCTGGATAAGTGGTTCGGTATTCGACATAGATGGTTAAATCCGCTTAAAGGTCGGTTGATCCAGCTACTCCTTTGGAACGTATATGCGGTACTTGGTAATCGAATAGCTGACTAGGTATGATCACAGGCTACTTAAGGTGCGTCAATAAGGTGGCTATGCTGGCAGAAACCAGTAGTGATGAGTGGAGTGATCTGCTCAATAAGGTCGGTGCAGACAGAGATCAAGCAGCGTTTACACGCCTGTTTGAGCATTTTGCGCCCCTATTAAAGGGTTTTCTGATGAAAGGCTCTAATATCGGTCATGAATTGGCAGAGGAGTTAGCCCAGGAAGCGATGATCAAGGTATGGCGAAGAGCAGAAAGCTTCGACCGCTCAAAGTCCTCTGCTAGTACATGGATATATACAATTGCCAGAAATTGTCGAATTGATTGGATTCGACGGGAAATTCGTAAACAACGAGATATCAATGCTGATGATCTCTATGAACAAGCAGAAGAAAATCCTGCTTTCGTATCTTTGTCGAGAGTCAGAAACCAAAAAGCAGTTCGCGAGAATCTGAATTGCCTGCCCCAGGATCAAAACGAAGTGATTTGTAAAATTTATTTTGAAGGAAAGACTCACAGCGAAGTCGCGACGGAACTGTCGCTGCCGCTTGGCACAGTGAAGTCTAGAATCCGCCTCGCACTAAAACGCCTTAACGTGCAACTAAGCACAGAGGAGGCGTAAGCAATGGTATCAAAACACCCTGAATCAAGCATGCTAGTCGACTATTCGGCTGGGAGCTTAAGTCCTGCACTGTGTGTATCGGTGTCAGCACATCTACACTTTTGTGATACCTGTCGGGAGAGAAGTACCCAGCTTGCTGAGATTGGTGGAGAGCTATTAGAAGACACGACGCCAGTCGAGTTGACCAAAGGTGCACTTGCAACTGTGCTTGATCGACTCGAAGCACCTGAACCTGCTGCAATTGAAAAGCCCGCTAAAAAGCTTCGAGAAGACGAGGCTTTGTTACCAGAACTAGTAAAGAACCTGTTGCCTGATGATGGCGTTAAATGGAATTTCCTGACTCGCTCACTAAAGGTGTCACGACTAGCTGTTGGCGAAACTGACTACGAATTGGCACTGCATAAAATCAAAGCGGGAGGTAAAACCCCTAATCATGGCCACAATGGTCTTGAGATCACCGTGGTTCTTCAAGGTAGTTTTTCAGATGAGGATGGTGTGTATCAGGAAGGAGATTTTCTTGTCCGTGAACCTGGTGATTATCATCGCCCCACCGCAAGCCTGAATGAAAACTGTATTTGCCTGTCGGTTCTGGAAGCGCCAATTAAGTTGGTCGGTCCAGTGATGCGAATGTTAAACCCGTTCTTCTCTACCACGCCTCAGTAATTGTGTTAACACAGTTGTTAGCGATGCTTATCGATAACCCAGCCAAGACTTGAAAGGTTAGTTTCGGCAAAGTTAACGGCGTCTTCCTCGAGGGTTGTGGCAAAAGTGTCATTCCAGCGGTTAAGAAAACCAAATAGCGAAATGACAGCGACAATTTCCGCAATCTGTTTCTCGGTGAAATGTGCCTTTAAAGCATCGAAATGAGCTGATTCGACAGCATTCGGTACCATACCCGCGTGCAGGGCAACTCTTAGTGCTGCTCGCTCGCGATCATTGAATAAGTCACTAGTCTCAAATTCAAAAGCGGCCTGGATTTTCTCGATGCTAACCCCGGCGCGTTCGGCATTGTGAGATGTATGGGCCTGACAATATCTGCATCCAGCCGCAGTGCTGCTGACATATGCGACCAGTTGCTTTAAACCTCGTTCGATCTCACCACTCGCGATTACCGTGGCAGCAAGTCCGCTAAAGGATTTTAATAGTTCGGGCCAGTGGGCCATCGCATAGTAGCTATTTGGGACGAACCCCATTGCCGCTTCGGTTGCCGCAATAATGGGTTCTAGCGCTTTGATTGATTCTCTATCTAGTCCATCAAGATGACTCATGCAGTCTCTTCCTTGCGGTGACATGAAACAGTATGACCGTCACTAACAGCTTCGAGAACTGGTACTTCATGTTTGCATCGCTCCTCAACCATCGGGCAACGAGGGTGAAAAGGGCAGCCAGCTGGTGGATTGATTGGGGAAGGAACGTCACCAGTAATGACTTGACGCTCAATGACCCGATGAGGGTCAGGGATCGGAATAGCCGAGATCAGTGATCGAGTATAGGGGTGGCGAGGCTGGCGATAAATTTCATTGCCATCCGCCTGTTCGACCATCTTACCAAGATACATAATGGCGATGCGGTCAGAGATATGTTTAACCACCGCAAGGTCATGGGCAATGAACAGATAGGCAAGGTTAAATTCTTTTTGAAGGTCGATCAGTAAATTTAGAATCTGGCTCTGGATGGAAACATCCAATGCCGATACTGGTTCATCGCAGATAATAAGTCTTGGATTCAATGCAATTGAACGTGCAATACCGATACGTTGTCGTTGGCCGCCAGAGAATTCAAATGGATATCGGGTGATGGATCTTGCTGGCAGTCCAACAATATCTAACAACTCCTTTATGCGCTGCTTCCGGAATTTCTGGTCACCGATATTATGGATGATAAAGGGTTCCATTAAGATGTCGCCAACGGTATGGCGTGAATTCAAAGACTCCATCGGGTCCTGAAAGATCATCTGAATATTCTGTCTGTAAGGGAGTAGGGCTTTGCTCCCGAGTTTCGAAATGTCCGTTCCTTCAAAGATGATGCTGCCGGCCGTTGGCTCGTATAAACGGCTCACGCATCTGCCCAGAGTCGACTTACCACAGCCAGACTCACCAACCAGGCCGAGGGTTTCACCGGGGTTTATATGGAAAGAAACGCCATCAACAGCCTTGTTGTATTTGCTCGCACGAAGAAACAAACCCTCTTTAACAGGGAAGTGCATTTTCAAATCTTTAACGTTGAGAATTGCCTCACTCATAGGTTCTTCCACCGGAGACAACTAACTTCATGGCTATCTGTCACCTTTTCTATCCCTGGAACTGTGTTTGTACAGGCATCTTCTCGAAACGGGCAACGATTCTCAAACCGACAGCCGGCTGGTAAATCCAGTAGGCCTGGAACCATCCCTTCGATAATACTGAGTTTGGATTTTGGTTCTGTCTCAAGGGTAGGGATCGACGCCAATAAGCCTTTTGTATAAGGGTGTTTTGGCTCATCAAATAAATCAAAAACCGTGCCCTTCTCAGCAACCTTACCTGCATACATGACAACAACATTGTCACAGGTTTCTGCAATTACACCGAGATCATGAGTAATCATGATCACCGACATACCGAGCTCCGACTGTAAATCTTTAATCAGCTCCAGGATTTGCGCCTGAATCGTCACGTCTAGTGCTGTTGTAGGCTCGTCAGCAATAAGCAGTGAGGGTTTGCAGGCGAGGGCCATTGCGATAACAACGCGTTGTCTCATACCACCGGAGAGTTGATGAGGGTATTCCGTCATCCGGACATCCGGTGAAGGAATGCCCACCTTGTCGAGAATCTCAACACCGGCGCGGATTGCTGCGTCTTTGCTAATATCTTCATGTAACAGCAGCACTTCTGTTAACTGTCTGCCAATGGTGTGGACGGGGTTGAGGGCGGTCATTGGCTCCTGGAATACCATGCCAATATCCGCACCACGGATCTTTTCCATTTCAGAGAGTGGGAGTCTAGTGAGATCCCTGCCCTGAAACATGATTTGCCCGCCAACGATTTGTCCCATTGGTTGAGGAAGTAATCGCATAATGGAAAGTGCGGTAACACTTTTCCCGCAACCAGATTCGCCGACGATGCCAAGGGTTTCACCTGCTTTCGCTGAGAAGCTTACCTCGTCGATAGCACGAACCCGGCCCTCATCGGTATCGAATTCCGTAATCAGACCCTGGATGTCCAGTAAATTCTCTGACATTAAATATATCGCCTACTTATATTGATCGTAGACGTTAATTTCAGGTGGAAAAGTCTTGCCGTCTTTTCTCGCTTGCAAGGTTTCTTCCTTGGTCTCAGTGTCGATCCAGTGGACATAATACTGGCCAGCAGCTCGTGAATGCTTTT
>CBDUKY010000067.1:0-10568 GCA_965367925.1 uncultured Pseudomonadales bacterium
CGCGCTCGACACCGATGAAGTGACTAACCTTGAATTAGGTTGGAAATTAGACCTTCTGGACTACACCCTGCGATTCAATGGTTCTCTATTCTTTATCGATATCGAAAACCTACAAACCACTATCTTTGATCCAAGTATTACTAACCTGTTCTTCTCCGATAACGCGGCTGATGCAGAAGTTAGAGGTATAGAGGGTGACTTTGTCTGGATGCCACCATCTATTGATGGCTTAACCATTACTGGCGCCTTCTCAATCCTCGACACTGAGATCACAAAGGTGATTACACCGACAAACGATGTTATCAAGGGTGATGAGCTAGCCTTTGCACCTGAATTTCAGGGTAACTTACGTGCAAGGTATGAATGGCCGCTGGACTCTGGTTTAACGGCACACGTGATGCCACACATCACTTATTCTGCCGAGTCTTATAGTGACATCATCACGATTAACCGGGATGAAATTGACAGCTGGGTAATGGTTGGTTTTACTGCAGGTGTTTCCGCAGACAATTGGACTGCTGAACTCTATGCGGAAAACTTAAATGACGAGCGCGCAGAACTATCTCGCAGCTTTGTCTATGACCGCGAGCGTGTATCTTATGCTAGACCACAAACCCTCGGTGTCAGGGTTTCCTACGACTTCTAGGGATCAGGTCTGACCTACCAAAGCGCTCCTTCTGGGGCGCTTTTTGGTTGAACCCCCGTCGCCGCACAAGGAGCTAGCAGGCTTGGCTGATCTTTCACAAATTCAACAACTGATTATCGACGGTAACTACCGCGCAGCGCTTGATGATCTTGAACAGTTGGATAATTCACAAAATCCTGAGGCACTTTATATGCGTGCCGTTTGTGAACGATATTTAGATGAACCTGATGCAGCCCTTACAACACTTGAAACGCTAAAGCAGCTTACCCCTGGAAATGGCAGAGCATTTCAAGAACAAGGCCATGTTTACCGGACCAAAGGTGACTGGCAACGTGCCTTGACAGCCTATGCCAGGGCTTGCCAATTCAACCCTGCACTTGAAGCCGCCTGGCGAGGACAGATCGAGATGCTGTTAAAACTCGATCGAAAACCTCACGCTACCAATGTGGCAGAACAACTAAAGCGCCTCCAATCTTTACCAAAGCCGCTTATTGCAGTGACTGATCTGATCGCCCAGGGCAAGTTAGTTAAAGCGGAAGAGTTATGCCGCTTATTTCTCCAAAAGGTACCACACCATGTGGAAGCTATGAGACTCCTGGCAGACATTGGTACCAGACTGGGCATCCTTGACGATGCTGAATTTTTACTCGAAAGCGCAACCGCCTTTGCACCCGATTATCATCAAGCCCGCATCGACTACATTCAAGTCTTAAGGAAGAAACAAAAATTCGAACAAGCAAGGACTGAAGCGAAATCACTACTCAATGCAATGCCTGAAAACCCGCAATTTAAATCAATTTATGCAGTTGAATGTATGCAATGCGGAGATTTTGACGAGGCTATCGCTGTGTTTGACGAGGTACTCGAACAATTACCTGGTGACCCCATCACCCTTACCTCACGTGGCCATGCGTTAAAAACCAATGGCAAATTCGAGGCTTCGGTAGACAGTTACCAGCGTGCCATCGCCGCTTATCCTTATCATGGGGAGGCCTATTATTCCCTCGCCAACCTCAAGCGATACAAATTCTCAGATGCCGAACTTGAACAGATGAAAGCACTGGATGGTAATCCGGACCTTAGCCAAATGGATCGAATCCATCTTAATTTTGCCCTTGGTAAAGCATTTGAAGACAGGCAGGCATTTGATATGTCCTTTGCGTACTACGAGACAGGCAACCGCCTGAAAAAGGCGGAATCTCGCTACGATAGCGAGAAAATGTCGGAAGAGCTCAAATCACAAATTAGTGTTTGTGATGCTGCCCTCTTTGCCAGTAAGAAAAACGCCGGGTGTGAATCCCCCGACCCAATATTTATTGTTGGTCTACCCAGGGCTGGCTCAACCTTACTCGAGCAAATATTGTCATCACACAGCCAGGTGGATGGCACCATGGAGCTACCCAACATTTTGTCCCTGGCGCATCAATTGCGACGTGGTGAGAAGATTTCCAACACGCCAGAATATCCAGACTGCCTGAAGTCACTTAGCGACGCGCAGTTAGCTGAATTTGGTAAAAAGTATATTGAAGATACGATGATCCATCGTCAGGGTGCGCCTTTTTTCATTGATAAGATGCCGAACAACTTTCGCCATATTGGATTAATCAAACTCATTCTTCCAAATGCTAAGATCATCGACGCCAGACGAGAACCAATGGCTTGCTGCTTTAGCGGCTTCAAACAACTATTTGCCGAGGGTCAGGAATTCACCTACTCACTTGCGAATATTGGCCAGTATTACAAAGACTACGTCCAGCTAATGGACCACTGGGATAAGGTGCTACCCGGCTTTGTACTACGTGTACAACATGAAGACGTGGTCGCAGACCTGGAAGGCCAGGTACGCCGGCTCCTGGACTTCTGTGGCTTGCCTTTCGAAGCCGCCTGCGTCGAATATCACAAAACAGAGAGAAATGTTCGAACCCCTAGTTCTGAACAGGTAAGACAACCTATTTTCACCGATGCACTTGAGCAGTGGCGACACTATGAACCGCATCTACAACCGCTAAAAGATGCACTTGGCGACACGCTCAGCAAAGAGTTTAAGGAGAACTAATGACTGAACAAAAGCAAGGTTTCATTATTGACCGTCAGGTATTTATACCGGCAGTGACCGTTCTCCTACTGCTGGTTACGTTTTCCGCGTTTGCACCAGATGCTGCTGGCGAATTGTTCCAGGATATTCAAGATACCATTGTCCAATATGGAAGTTGGTACTATGTACTGGTAGTCGCCATTATTCTTATTATGGTCAGTACCCTGACGTTCACTCGCTTCGGTGATATCAAACTTGGCCCAGATCACTCGGAGCCGGACTATTCCTTTATATCCTGGTTTGCCATGCTATTTAGCGCAGGCATGGGCATAGGATTGATGTTCTTTGGCGTCGCCGAGCCTGTGATGCATTTCCTTAATCCGCCGCTTGGCGATGGCGGCACACCAGCTGCAGCAGCTCAAGCCATGGAGCTAACATTCTTTCACTGGGGACTGCATGCCTGGGCAATGTATGCGATTGTTGCACTTATTCTCGCCTACTTTGCATACCGCCATGACCTGCCATTAACTCTTCGATCTTCACTGTACCCGCTAATCGGTGATCGAATATATGGCCCTATTGGTGCTTTGATTGATATATTTGCAGTACTCGGCACCGTTTGCGGCGTGGCCACATCGTTAGGACTAGGTGTATTACAAATCAATTCTGGACTAGCCTATTTGTTCGACATACCGGTTAGCGCCACCGTACAGGTAATTCTGGTGATTGTGACAACAATCCTGGCAACAATATCCGTGCTACTGGGCCTCGATGTGGGCATCAAACGATTGTCAGAGCTCAACATCGGACTGGCCGTTATCTTACTAGGTACAATTCTAGTCATTGGCCCAACAGTTTATTTGCTGCAAACCTTTGTCCAGAATACGGGTAGCTATCTGTCTGATCTGGTTTCAAAAACCTTTAACCTCTACGCCTACAACCCCACTGACTGGATTGGTGGCTGGACGATTTTTTATTGGGGCTGGTGGCTCAGCTGGGCGCCTTTTGTTGGTTTGTTTATTGCGCGAATTTCCCGGGGTCGAACAATTCGGGAGTTTGTCCTCGGAGCAATGCTTGGGCCAACCCTTTTTACCTTGTTCTGGATGACGGTTTTCGGCAATAGCGGTATTGACCTCATTTTAAATCAAGGGGTTACATCTCTTGGTAGTGCGGTTCAGGCTGATTCCTCTGTTGCACTATTCAAGTTCTTTGAAAACTTCCCTATGTCTCAGCTGTTGTCTTTCGTTGCTGTCATTATGGTTATGGTGTTCTTTGTTACATCAGCTGATTCCGGTGCTCTGGTTGTCAATATGTTGAGTGCGTATGGCGAAGACAACACACCTGCATTACAGCGATCTATCTGGACTGTCTTTATCGGTCTTATTGCTATCGTACTACTACTGGCAGGCGGGCTATCCTCATTGCAAACCGCAGCGATCGCCAGTGCACTGCCTTTTTCAATGGCCTTACTATTTGCCATGTGGGGCTTTTGGAAGGCTCTCTCACTGGATGTTAAGAAGCGCGACGCGCTAATGATGCAAACCAGTGTTAGTCATAATGTGTCCTGGCAGGACCGCCTTGCTAATTTGCTCCAATACCCAACAGAAAGTGGCGTTGAAAACTTCCAATCTGACATCGTCCTCCCTGCGTTACGATCTTTCGCGGAAGAGTTGAAACAGCAAGGTATTCACGCCGAAGTATCCACGCCAGACGATAACAGCGAGGCGCGCCTCGAAGTTAAACATGGCGCCGAAGACGACTTTATTTATTGTGTTGTAACCAGTGAACACGAGTTGCCAAATGAAGCCCTGGTTGGTGATGGTAGCGATATCTCAGATGATGCAGAGACTTACTCACGTGCAGAGGTTCATCTTCGCGAAGGTGGGCAAGACTATGACGTTATGGGTTGGACCAAAGATCAACTGATCGAAGACGTTCTGTTCCAGTACGAGCGCCACCTGCACTTTTTGCATCTCGTAAGATAAGTCCATAGTGCGATATAGGTCCTTTTGATTGTGGCGCAGTGACAAGGGAATTGCTGACTGGTCTAGAGGCTTCGGTAGCATTGTAAAAAGCCGGGGAATTATGCAGTCACCGATTGTCCGAGAAAAACGCAACCATCCCAGACGACGGGCTCATTATGATCAGTTTGCTATGGGTTACGCGGATGACTGCTTCCCTGCCAACGCTGTCGTCTCTCGTCGCACCTCAGTTGTGGAAGCGGCTAGCTTTATAGGTTATGAAGAAAACTGACCTTCACTTTTGATGAACCCGGTGCCCTGCAAAACCTCTGGGGTTTTTAAGCGCATCAATCCAGCATTGCTTCCAGTCCTCATATTCAAAGGCTGGTTGCGATGATCTGGAACGCACTACAAAATCAGGATGTGCCGTTCGGCCCGAGTGTTGACCTGTAGGTTGAAATCTAAGATCTAGCGACCATCGACAATAGTTCGTTTTATTCGGTGTTGATGAATGGGGTGTAAATCTATTCATCAGAATCACATCACCCTTCTGACAAACCAGTTTTCTTGGCTCGACCCTCGGTAGCAGTGTTGGATTAATCATTGTTTCATCTGCCGCCACATGGGGGATATAGCCTGAGGATGTGCAGCCTGGCAATGCCTGCATACAACCCATCTCTTCAGTGACATCAACAAGGGGAACCCAGCAAGTAATAATATTTGAATCTTCAGCCTCTGCCATCATGACACCAGCATCTTGATGCCAGGGCACATTATGAAAACTTGCAGCCTCTGACCCTTCCAGCCGGGATGGTGGTTTGGCGCGCAAGTGATGTATCGGATTACAGCTAATCTCTGACCCCAACAATGGTTCAAGACAATCTAGTAGCACTGGATTTCGCAAAAACTCAAATACCGCCGGTTGCAGCATGTACATGAGATCAAACCCAATAGACATTGACTTCGATTGCTCAAATAACATTGCGTATCTAGTTTCAAACCCGTGATCCGGATATAGGTCTTTTATTTCACCTTTTTCAAAAAGTCGTTGTGCCCGTCGATCAATCCATTGCTCAAGATCATTAATAACTGGCTCTAAATCCAGATCAGATAAGACTGACGGCAATACAATCACACCATCTCGTTCAAACTGCTGCCGCTGTTCCATCGTCCAATTCATAGCAAGCAGTGTATCCCACCTGAACAATTCTGCCCACTCGCAGCAAGCCTAAAATCATCAGAAAACGACATCAATCAGGCAGAAATTGACACACCCTGTAGATATCATTGCAATTTGGCTGTGGTAGAATTTTTAACCGCCAACGCAAAATCCTACTAACAATTCCACCAGGTTTTAGTGACCCATGGCCGGATATTCCAGTACACCACTATCAAAGAAGCTCGGTATCAAAGAAGGCTCCCGTGTGCGCACTATCGCCGCACCAGCAAACTATCTCGAATTGCTTGCACCACTACCTTTAAACGCCAGGGTTTCGAGCAGACTGCAAGGTGAAGTAGATATTCATCACATATTTACGAGGCGCAAAGGTGAACTGGTCAAGTTACTAAAGGCAGCCATGGCACGGATCCCCGAAAACGGCATGATCTGGGTTTCCTGGCCTAAGAAATCATCAGCTGTCAGTTCAGATATGACAGAGGATGAAGTACGAAACGCTGCACTGCCACTCGGACTTGTAGATGTAAAAGTCTGCGCGGTGGATGACGTATGGTCTGGCTTGAAACTGGTTATCAGAAAAGAAAACCGGAAGGGTAAATGACAAGAAACAAAGCACCGGTAGGTAGATGGCTTCTGGACCTCATTATCCTCACTTTCTGGCTATACCTTATCTACGACTCATATGCCGAGGGTAAGGCGCTACCGGGTCTACTACAATCACTCGAACTACCTGACTTACCACTAATCGTATTTGCGCTAAGCGCCTTTATTTTCGGTCTGGTGGCTAGTGTCATTACCTTCTGGCAACGACATAACATCATGGATGAATTGCCTGTAATTTCTACTTACACCGACAAATTCTTCGGTGAAGGTACTTATCAGGGATTTATGTCTAGATACAGGCCAATTGCCGCGTCAGTGGTCTCGAGCATGGTGCTAGCGAGTGTTGGCCTCTATAACACTTACCATGGACCGGGGGCGCCATGGAGTTATGGCGTATGTTTTTGTTTTATGGCTTATGCTGTTTGCATGTCGATCACCATGTTAATCAGCAAGCGTAATCCTCCAGTATTGCGGTAATCCCGTATTTCCACGCTAGTTTTTTCAGTCAAACCGGTGCAATTATTTTCCGAGTGACTAAAATGCTGCACCTCATTTATCACTCACCGTTGATTTACCAATCAGGGGGAAGTCCCGTATGCAGAAAATTTTGATTTTTGGCAATTCCGGCTCGGGTAAATCAACCCTCGCCAGGGCATTCAATCATTGCCTCGATCTTGCCCATCTGGACCTCGATACCCTGGCCTGGCAACCCGGTTCACCGCCCACACGCAAACCGATTGCCGAATCAGCGCTGGAAATCAGTAAGTTCATCGATTCAAACAATAACTGGGTCATTGAGGGTTGTTACAGTGATCTATTGGCATTAGCTGCGCCCGCCGCTACCAAAATGATCTTTATGAATTTGCCTATTGCAGCCTGTATCGAAAATGCCAGACAAAGACCGTTTGAACCGCATAAATACGAATCGAAGCAGGCACAGGATGCCAACCTTGATATGCTTATCGATTGGATTAGCCAGTACGACACGCGAGAAGACACCTTTTCAAAGGCTGCCCATACTGCCTTGTACAATAATTTCTCTGGCGACAAACAAATAATAACCAACAACCAGACACCAACAGATTTGATATAGACAGATAGGCTCATTTTATTTCCAGGTGAGTTTAGGTATGAGATAGTCACTTCAGAACACAACCAGGAACATGGATGAAAACAATAATCCGCGATGGCGATATGCTGGACACTACGACAATGTCACTTGTGCCCGGTCAAGACATACTGATCGAAAATGGCATCATCACCGAGATTGGGCATAGCCTCACTAGCGACGAATTTGATAATGAGATTGACGCAAAGGGTAAGTATGTTTTACCTGGCTTTATCGATGCTCATGTTCACTTTAGATTAGGCACACTTAACTTTGCCAACCTTTCCTCCTGGACTGAGGTCGAATTTGGCATTGCAATGGCCAGACTCTGTGATGAAACAATACATCGCGGTTTCACTACAGTTCGAGACACAGGTGGTGATCTAACAGGGCTACTAAGGGCTATTCGAAAAGGTCAAATTCAAGGCCCAGACATCATTCGCTCTGGACAAATGATTTCTCAAACTGGTGGTCACGGGGATGTAGAAGGCGGTAAACGAGCAGTGCCAGATTGCGCCTGCCAGATGCGTCATACTGCAATGGGTATCGTGGCTGACGGACCAGATGCAGTCCGAAAGGCAGCAAGACACCTGCTCCGTGACGGCTCAGACTTTCTAAAGATACATGTATCTGGTGGTGTCGCGTCCCCTTCTGACCCACTAGAATGCACTCAATACACAGCCACAGAAATCCAGGCAGTTGTTCAAGAGGCCAAAAACCGGAAGACCTATGTCACTGCACATGCCTATACACCTGAGGCAATCCAACTAGCGGTATTGAATGGCGTTAAGTGTATTGAGCATGGCAATCTACTTGATGAAGCCACAGCTAAGCTGATGGTAGATAATGATGTCTACCTTGTCCCAACACTTGCGACCTACCAGGCAATGGATCAGCTTGGTGAACAACTTGGTTTACCAGGCAAGAACATCAAGAAAAATAGACTGGTTCTTGATCAAGGCCTAAAGGCACTCGAGATCGCTGCAAACGCCGGTGTAAAAATTGGCTGGGGTACAGATCTAATTGGTGAAACCCAGACCATGCAAGCCCAGGAATTCGCTATCCGCGCTCAGGTTCAATCTGCCAGCGATATTTTACACGCCATGTACGTTGTTAATCCCGCCATCCTACGCAAACAAGACCAAATTGGTGCACTGAAAACAGGTATGAAAGGACATGTGGTGATTACAAAGGTTAACCCCTTAACCGACATTACCTTGCTGGCAGATAGTAAGAGATCCGTCGATCAAGTCATTCTAAATGGCGAAGTCCTTTAATATGTCCTACCTAAGCTATATCAAGTTCGACGTTAAGGAAGGTCAGCAAGAGAACTTCCTAAAGCTTTTCGAAGCAACCGGCATGCTAACAAGACCAACCTCCATAGAAGGTTATCACTGGGGAAAGCTAGCAGCAGCCGAGGACGACAAGACCTTTATCGTTGTCGCGGAATGGGCATCAAAGGCTGACTATGTACACTGGCAAGCTATTTCACTGAAAGGCCTGGATCCAACACTCATGAAAGAATTTCTTCTAACTTTGAATGATCCCAGGCCGGGTAGCCTATTTAAAACGCTAGTAAGCAACCCCTAAAACTTCAAGAAGCGGCCCCGCAGGTAATCGACACAGGGGCCCACTAATAGTAAAAAGCCCCAGCGAGACCGAATGATTTTCCCTGAATTGACTATCCAACCTGTGTTTTCGACATACGGTTGTATCAGATGCTATTGGCTTCTACCTATCCCGCTCAATTCCCACGTCTCGCGACACTTAATAGTAAGCTAGCTTCTCTTGCCAATGGCAACGTCAAGTCGCTTCGCTGGCGACATGTCACCGCGCTCGTCCTGTTTATTTTCATTACGGGAAACCTGAGCTTTTACCATCAGGTCACAGCCATCTATCCCACTAATCTTAGTTACCTTAGTTTTTTGCTGTCCCTTGGCGTACTCGTTACTGCCCTGACGTTGTTGCTATACAGCACCCTTAGTCTACTCCTTGGTTCTCGCCTCGCGGTTACGTTACTTCTCATGCTAACCAGCTGCAGTGCATTCTTTACTGACAACTTTGGCATTGTCATTGACTACACCATGGTTGATAACTTTCTTCAGACTGATAGAAATGAACTTAAAGGTCTTATGTCGTCGTCTTTTATCTTTAGCACCATGATTTTCGGCATCATTCCAGCAATGATGGTCTATCGATTACCGCCCCTTAAGATAAGTCGTGCACATGAAATGCGGCGTACAGGGTTTTTGCTAGGCACATCCATCTTATTGATCGGCATCTGTCTGGTGAGCTACAGCGAGAACTATGCAAGCTTCTTTCGAGACCACAAGTCGATTCGATACTATGTCAATCCTGTGAACCCTGTGTTCGCCATTTCTAAATACGCTGTAAAGAAACTCGAGCACTCAGCCCCAACTTACCCAGAACCGATTCTGGTCAATGCCAAACCCGCAGTGAGCTATTCACCTAAACTCGTTGTCATGGTTGTAGGAGAGACTGCTCGTAGTGATCGCCTTTCCATTAATGGTTACGCACGAGAGACCACGCCTTTACTCGCAAGCGAGCCTGGCATAACAAGTTATGCCGATGTGCAATCTTGCGGAACCAGTACTGCTGTGTCTGTACCCTGCATGTTCTCGGCAGTTGGCAGATCAGATTTCAACGCACATTCAATCAGGGAAACTGAAAACATACTCGACGTCTTGCAACGAATCGGCATCAACATCCTCTGGCGAGATAACAATTCTGACTCGAAAGGCGTCGCTCTGCGCGTACCTTATGAAGATTTTCGGTCTAGTGATAAAAACCCTGTCTGTGATACAGAATGTCGAGATGTCGGTATGTTAGACGGCCTGCAAAGCTACATCGACCAACAAAGCGGCGATATATTGATCGTTCTACACCAGATGGGAAATCACGGTCCAGCATACGCCTCGCGCTATCCAGCGGAGTTTGAGTACTTCACCCCAGCCTGCCAGTCAAAGGAGCTATCTAACTGTACGAAAGCAGAAATAGACAATGCATACGATAACGCA
>CBDUKY010000068.1:0-10527 GCA_965367925.1 uncultured Pseudomonadales bacterium
ATAATCTTGGGCGTCCCATGGCCGGTGGTAAGGTGAGGGCCTTTACGGCGGATAAGGACGGTGTCTTGCAAATGATCGGTGAGTCACAACTCGCTCATAAAGCGGTCGATGAAGAAATTGAAATAGCCCTTGGTACGGCGTTTGATGTCAAGGCAAGCCGCAAACAGGTTGAGTTTCGCCGCTTCGACAACCGGCAAGGTGAGCGGCGCAGTTTTGAGGCCACCTATGAAGTACATTTGACCAATGCCAGGGACAAGCCAGTAGATGTGATCGTCAATGAGATCATGCAAGGCGAATGGGAAATTATTGAGCAATCTATTGTCGGTGAGAAGGAAAGCAGTAGCTTGCAGAAGTTTGTTGTCCCGGTCCCGGCATCAGGGGAGGCTACCCTTAGATACAAGGTTGGCTGGAAAATTTAATCGCTCGCTTATAACAAGCGGTAGTCGTTAAGCCCAACGAAGGTGCCGCCGTTCCTTGCGCAAAGTTCTCGCATCAGGATAGCGAATTGAATACCGGTAGTCTGGTATTGCTGGGGATTTTGAAACTGTACTGGAAAGCCAATCGCATGAATCCGCACCAGTCTGTCACCTTCCTTGTCCGGATGATTGATCTTATCGACGATGTCGATTACCCGCTGGGTTGAGCGACCGCTAAATTCATCGCCGAGCACATACAAACTGATCTTTCTATCAGGCCGGTAGTACATGGATATTGCCTTTGTAATACCTTCCACTGGGCTAGAATTACTAAAGGAGTCCCAGGTCTGTAAGCGTTCCATAATCGCGTTTCGACGGGCCTTTGTATCTGGAATCCATTCGTTAGCATACTGGGAAAACATAAATTTCCCCATGTCGTTCATTACCTGGATACCTTTTAGCCGTGGGTAGACCTGAAGTATTTCATCAATCTTTTTCATCAGCAGTGGCCATGCATAACCACGCATACTGCCGGATGTATCAATAATGAAAATCACATACTCACTATCAACTGGTACGCCGCCAATGGTGTCGTCATCTTGACTCTTCTGGTAGTCGGCTAGCAGGCGTTTCATTTCTTCTGATAATGATTGTTTGGCCTGCTTTAGTCGCCCCTCAATAGTATCGTTTACAATGGTTTTCTTGCTGGCAGCGTTAACCCGGCCTTCGAGCGCCGTGAGGGTATCTTGCATACGGGCCAGACGTTGTTTGTTTTCAGTTTCGAGGTCTTTTTTGCGAAGCAATTCCCGGCTCAGGCTCTGGGACTCACCACGGATATCGAATAGATCCTTTTGTAGATCCGCGAGATAAGCTTCGAGGTTCTCAATGGTGTCTTCAAAGACAATCGGTTCAAAAACCTTGGTCAAGACAAGTAACAGAATCAGCGCGCCAAAGCCGCAACTGATAACGTCGAGAAATGACAGGCTTATGCCTTCAATGGAGCGGCGTTTATACTTCATGGCCAATCCTCTGGTGGACTTAGAAAGGAACCGCCGGTGATTTGTGCTAGTCGCCAATAACTCGGTGCGGCAATGGGGTCACCTTCCATGGGAAATAGAATAATATTGACCGGGATGTTCTGGGGTAATTCGTCTAATGACTCACCAAACAGCTTTACCCTGTCGCGACTGCTAATAATCGCCTGGCCCTTTTCGTTAAAGCCCATGGTAGGAAGGCTATCAACGATCAAAAATATGCTGTCTGGTTCTGGTACCAGGGTTCGCGCAAGTGCGAAGGGGTGATGTAGTGAGGTACCACCTGTAGGAACTACCTTGCGGAGATTATCGAGGGCTTTTGTGACATCTTCTCTATCCTCTGCGGCAATCCAGCTCGCCTCACTACCGGGGATTGCTGGCCAGGCTTTGCTGTTGAATCCAAACAGTTGCATGCTCGCATCCTGGGGAACATTGGCTACTATCCAGTCTATGGTGGAAAGCGCACGCTGCCATTTGGGTGATGCGAGTTTTTCTGCCTCGGACATATTCCGACGCCGAACGATGTTGACGATCGTCTTGTCGAGCATGCTAGCGGAGCTATCAAGCAAGATAAGAATATGCTCGCCCCCAAGGTTTATGCCTGTTAGATACTGCCTGTCGCCTTCACCAATAAAGTTTCTGGTTTCAGTACCACTGTTGTCATTGAGGGAACCCTTGAGTGAGGCAGCATCTTCCTCGAGTTGTTTTAACTCTGCCTTCAGAGACTCAATGCTTTCTGTGCTACTTGAACCCTGCTCATTGGATTTTGCCAGTTCTACTTCTAGCGCACGTATCTGACGCAGGATTTCCCTGATCATGTCTTCTGTGCTGGCGACCTCGTCAGCGGTTTCATCATTGGTGTTTTTCAGTTGCACGAGTCGCTCGGTTTCATCTTTAACCAGTTCTTCAATCCGATTAACTTCTGCCAGCATCGCGAGGTTGGATTCCTGGGAGTTTGCTTCAGAGCCGTGTTGAATAACGATGAAAATCAGTATCACGGCACCGAAGCCACAGGACATGATGTCCAGAAACGACAGGCTAAATACATTCGTCTCGCGGCGTTTGGCCATATTAGATCTCGGTCACGACAGTGGCCGTAAAGCCGTTAATGCCGATAATATCGCCGCTTTTGAGTTCTAGCTGGCCAGTCTCAGCTGATTCACCGTTTATGGTGATACCTGATTCATGGATCTCGATAACAATATCCTTGCCACGCCGGGTAATGGTACAGCGTGCTTGATTTGTGGCTTCCACAAGTCCGGCTTCGGTGATGTTGGCAATGGTTAGTGGTCTTGATAAGCGATGTAGGCGATGGTTCACCAGCAGATGACTAGGTGTGACTTTACCTGTGTCATGGGCAGGTCGTTTTGGTGTGATAGCCAGGGTTGTAATGTGAGGTACTGCTTCACCGCCGGTGTTTAGTTTCTCCCAGTACATTTTTGCGCCTTCAAGGGCAGCAGTTTGCGGCAGATAAACGATATCGATGTTCGGTATAAGATTCAAAGACGCGCCTAGCTCAGGAAATCCCGTGAACCTGTGGGAGATGAATAGGCTAGTTTGCTCGCCAGTAGGGATCAGTTGTCGAATTGCCTGAACGATATTCGGATAGGTCGTCGTGCAGGCTGTAAGCAGCTTGTCTCTGGCAATATTGGTCGAATGTTTTTTGCCGTTAAGTTCTAGCTCAAAAGCCAGTCCGGATTGGGTTTCGCTTTTGACGATCCATTCAGGTAGTTGGTTATAGAGCAGTTGTTCGCTCTTGGCATCGTGCATTGGGTCAAATCTGGATGTCTGAATAAACTGTTCTGCAATCAGTGCTGCCCAACGATCCCAAAAAGTCGCGAGACCGGTTTCTGTTACCGTGTGGGTTTCAGCAAGACGCAGCGCGCCATCAGTGCGAATAACTGTGATGGTAATTCGATGCAAACCAATGTCGAGAAACAGTGCTGTAGGGTGGCTGCTCTGATTGGCCACTGAAAGCAGACCAAGATCAACTAGCGAAACGACTGGAATTTTGGCTTCTTTTGCCATGCCGAGCAGTAGACCTAATTGGCCTCGTTCATAGTAGGCAGGAACCGCAATGGCAACTTCCGTTGCATCCATACTGGTCCACATCTGTTCAAGGTGTGCAAAGGCAAGATCAGCATGGTGTCGAATGGCATTTGTGCCATTGCCGAGCTTGTCCGTATTTAGTTGATTCCAGAACCGATGGTTGGTCCAACGTGGCAGTAATTTTGCGTGTTGCTGGCCCGCTTCACCGATCAATAGCTTGTCACCATCAAGCACGGCGTAACCAGCGCTGGTGCCGACTAGTTCGCCCTCGATACCCAGGTTGATGCAAGCATCGTTAAGTTCAATTAACCCTTTTGGCAATGGTTTGCTCCCGCGCTAGTTAGGTTTGTAGATGACGAATAAGTCGATTGTCACAATAATCTTCTGTATCTAGTACTAGCCGTTCCTGGGAGAGCTGTAGTTGATGCAAGAGGAACATCACGACAATACTGATTAGCAGTGCGACAAAAGTAGAGTTAAAGGCAACACCAAGCGCCTGGGTTACACCAGCAATATCACCCTGAACAGCCTGATGGGCTTGTCCAAGTGCCTGGCCAATACCTCGCACAGTGCCAAGGAAGCCAATGGAAGGAATAGCCCAGGCGATGTAACGAATCATGGATAGCTCAGAGTCGAGGCGTTCAGACTCTGATTCACAAATAGCGCGAACTGAACTGGATACATCCTGAATGTTTCTCGTTGAACGGAAGCGATGTAGTGCTGTGAGCAGAGCCCTTGGTAATAGATATCCTTGAGCCTCTTCTGGCAGTGCTTGCACTGGTCGAGAATATTCCCGTGTATCCTCGGGCAAGATGCTGGTGCCTTCATTGTGAGGTATCAGATCCATCTGCAATATGCGCCGTTCTTTTGCTGCTAGCATGGCCTTGTAACCCATCAACGACATTGCCCAGAGCATGAGGATAAAACAGGCTTCCTGCTCGAAGTCACGAATCACGACATAGGATGATCGCTCAGGTACATAGTTTGGGTCTGCATTAATGTTTATTGCTTCTTCTTCGAGAATCGCAGCAGCGTTTGGTCGCACGACCGAAACATAGATGGCGTGCACCAGGATCACCGCAATGATGAGAGAGAAGAGTTGATAGATAAATTCTACCGGGAGTTGTCGTTTCATTTTGGCCTCATATTAAATGTCCACCGGGAAAGGCACGGCGTTATCTGCACTAATGGATTCTGATGGTACAAATTGCTGAAATACTTTGCTGAGTGACTTGCCTTCGGCACCAGTAGCATCTGCAGCAGGCTTCTCTGGTGCTGTTTGATCAGCTCTCTGGTTTGTATCCTTTGCCTCATCTTTGGCGATGGAGGTAGCGTCAGAGGCAGGATTATTTGCCGCTGGCACCTGCTCGGCAGCAAATGCCGGGCTTAGATCCAGGCAAAGTAACAGTAAGCAGATTATGGTGTAGCTTGTTTGTTTCATTCCAAATACCTCGCGACCCTGAAACCGACATCGGCTCTACCAACGTCACCATAGTCCCGGTAGGTCCAACGCAGTTCACTGAAACGACCATGTTTATAACTAGAACCACGGATGACGTGATAATCACCATGATTGGGACCTTCGGGGTCGACTAATTGTTCCGTTGGAATCTGTACTGAATAAAAGTCATGGACCCACTCGGCAACATTGCCAGCCAGATCATAGATACCAAACTGGTTTGCAGGATAGGTTGCCGTTGGTGCGGGCCCTCTAAAGTTATCCTGATAGGTGGCGATATAGTAGGGCACCATATTGGCAGCGGACAGATCAGCATAGTTAGCGGTGACCTCGACCGGTGGCATGGTGTCGCCCCACGGGAATCGCGTTGGGTTTGGACCATTAGCATATCTCGCTGCCCAGGCCCATTCAGCCTCTGTTGGTAGTCTGTAGCCATTGGTCAATGGAAATACCGGCTGCCATTTACCGGCAACCAGTTGATAGGCTGGATCTAACCCTTCTTGTTCGCTTAACCAGTTACAGAATCGCGCAGCACTTTCCCAGGACAGATTGACCACTGGTCGATCACTATCATCTAAAAGTGCGCGGCCAAGAATGCCAGAACTATGGGATGGATCGAATGCTTTGAATTGTTCATTGGTGACTTCTGTCGTACCAAGGTAGAAGGCTTTGGTTAGTACAACATCCTTCTCTATTTCATTGGAACGTCGTCCAGGCTCGCGGCGGCTAGCCCCCATGGTTAGCTTGTCAGGAATGATAAGTTTCAATTCAAGCCCGGTGGTCGCAGTAATCATTGTTGGGATTGCGGCTGCAGCGGCTTCAGCTTCAGTTTGTAGCCGGACGACAAGTTGTTGGGTCGACCCAGGTTGTGGCGTGAGTACGGTTCGGTAGTCTGCATAGCCCTCGGCACGAACAACCAGTTCATGACGTTTGGCTGTAAGAGACAGTCGTTGATTAGGATCGCCGAGGGATTTGCCATCGACAAACAGTTCTCCAATGGCTGGTTCAACACTTAGTCGTACAACCCCGAGTATTGGTTGCAAGTTTTCCGAGAGGCTAATGTCTTCCTCTGGGTGAACTGTGATCTGCCGGTTGAGAGGTTCAAAGCCTGCTTTAGAGAGCATCACGTTATAGGCTTTACCTGGTGCAAGGGTAAGGGCAGTGGGTGTTTGACCCATATAGCGCCCATTAATTGTAATGTTTGCGCCGAGAGGGGTTGATCGAATGGATACCTTGCCGTCAGCCTTCTCCAAAATAATCGGGTCCAATGCTAGTGCGATACCGGCATTCACCTCGATATTGGTTGTATAGGTTTTAAAACCAGCCTTCTTTACTTCAACGGTACGATAGCCCTCAAGGATCTCAACCCTGGTCGGTGTCTCACCGAGGGACTCACCATCTACCCAGACGGTAGCAGCAGCTGGCTCGGTTTCGATGCTGACATCTGCCCAGGCAGGGGAGAGGTCCGCTGTGAAGCTGGTGGTCTGGCGACGACCGGCAACCTCAAGTTCGGTATCGAAATCCAGGAAGCGGGATGAGCGAATACTAATATCATGCAGGCCAGGGGTGACCTCATCAATTGTTAAAGGTGTTGTTCCGACTAGCACCTGATCAATGAATACTTCAGCTTCCACCGGGGGGTTGGTGCTAATGTCGACAATCCCTGGCAGTTCAACAAGTTCAAATTGGAAGTCCTGATCTGGGTCGCCGTTGACCTCGAAACTGCCATTTAGAAGGTGATAACCCTGCTTACCGGCGATAAAGGTATATTCTCCAGGTAGCATTAAATAGCGATCAGCAAGCTTATAAGAGAGTCCGCTTGTTATGCGGAATGTTTCTGGCGCTGGTGTCACGGTGACCCGAACAGCTTTTGCGGCAAACATAAAGATGGCGGCAGCTGCAAGCAGGAGAAAGACAAAGCCAATAATCAATGTCGAGGGTCTAACCTGAATCCAGCGTTTCCGGGTATCTACTTCCGCACGCTGAAAGCTTGTGGCCTCAATGATAGTATTTTCTTCGTTCATTATATTTTTTCGTTACAGCTAATATGTACGGGCACCAGTGGTTTATCACCTTTGATCGCAACTTCCTCATACACATCGCGATAACCTGGGCGCTTGCCAACAAATGTGTAAATGCCGGGAATGAGCGATAGTCGTTTCGAGTTTAACTTACCAAACTCACCGACCCGGTAGACTGTCACCTCTGTCTTATTGTCAGAAGTGAGATCAACAGCAATGCTAATTCTAGCCAGCGAAATCAAATGTGATAGCTGATTGATTTGTGCCTTCAGATAATCCTCTGGTTGTTTGATACGGGCAGCTTCGAGCAGTGCTCGCTTGGCTGTATTGAGCTCTTCGTCTTCCCGCATCAGGTGAGGTTCATTGATAAACCGGTTGAGCTTTTCATCTAACTGGGCGCGAGCCTTTGCATTTTTAAGCCCGGCCTCTGCCACGGTAGACCCGGGGATAAGCACCAGCATTTCTTCAAACTTCTCAATCGCCTGTTGCCAGTTACCTTGTTGACTAAATTCCTCTGCCTGCTGCGCTAATGCCGCGGTTTGCTTGCGAAGCTCTGCAATATTTACCTGTTGTAGCCCATCTTCCGGCTCACTTGAATTGGGTAGCAGTTGTTGCGCGGCATTGAAGGCTTCCCTGGCAAGGGCGAAGTTCTCCTTATTGAGATTGCTGAAACCCTTAGACATTTGATCGTTAAACTTCTGGTTGGTGATGGCCTGCTTAACCCGGCGCACAGCTTCCACGGCTGGCTGCCAGGCAGGATCAAGGGTTTTCGCTTGTTGATAGTTAGCCAGTGCTGCCTGGAAATCCCCGTTGCGTTCAATAATTTCCCCATCGCTGATGAGACGTTGAACCTCATCAAGGTTCTCCGCCCGCTTCAGGTTGGTCTGGTGAGATTTATTGTCAGGTTCAATTGCACTCAAGATTAAAAATGCAGCCTCTGCTGTATTGGCATCGCCCGATAGCAAGGCGGCCTCACCAAGGGCCTGATTTTCCGCAAAGACTTCATCGACCCGGTCTATGGCTTCATTTACGAGGCTAATCGCTTGTCGGTAGTTGTCCACTGCTAGTTGGAACTTCTCTTCCCGGTAGGCGTCGTCCCCGGCGAGACCAAGGTCGGCAGATTGATCATAATTTTCCGTTGCCCAGATGCGGCCGCCAATATCCTCAAGATCAATTTGACGCCGGAGCAATTCCTCAGCGAGTTGCTTACCTTCAACTTTAAGCTGCTCAAGCCTGGCTAGTTCGAGTGGTGCAAGAGTCGGTGTGGCTGGTTCGACTTCGCCATTTTGCTCTGCCTGAGCAGTCTGGGTTGGTGCAGGGTTGTGGGGTGCCTGGGGCTTGTGTGCAATTTCAGGTGTGGACTGGGGCAAAAATAAAAATAGCCCAAAGCCAATAATCAATAAGATCACCAGGGCGATCAATGCCTTGGAAGCAGAAACAGCATTCCTATCTCTGGGTAGCTGATGGCTAGCAGGGTTGTACGCGACTTCTGGTGTTGGTGTCGCTCTGTGAAAGGTTTCAACGGCGAGGCTGTCATCATTTATATCAGTACTGGTAAAGTCGTCTAACAGTTTCACAAGGGAACGAAAATCTGTTGGCCGGCTGGCAGCATCGGCAGCCAACATCGCGAGAAGTAAATCTTTAATCGCATCTGGTACTGGCTGGTCAGACTCAAAGGCTTGCCCTGTTTGCCAGACATTGCCGGTGAAAGCGCGGAATAACATCTGGCCGAGTGCGTAGATGTCATCTGCAACAACAGGTGACATTCGCTGCTGTAGTTGTGGACTCAAGTATGCCTGTTCGCTCCGATTGATAAGCGGCGCAATACCAAAGTCGTCAAGAAACGCAGCACCAGTTGCGTCAATGATGATGTTTGCAGGACAAATCCCGCCATGGGTAAAGCCCAGACTGTGGGCATACTCAACGGCGCTAATGACTTGTTTTAGGTATTGCCATTGGGTAGCAAATGGCACATCGAATGTGTACTCGCTCGCCCCATGAATGTACTGGCAGACGAGAAAGTCAGTTGCTTCAAACTGGCCCAATGAATAGGTTCGCAAAATCCCAGGATGTAACAAACCTTGCTGGCGAGAAATTATGCCAGGCAGCTTTTGCTTAACGTCATCCGTCAGCGGGTCGGCCATTATTTTTAGCCTGACCCTTTGTTGGTTTTTTTCATCGAGCGCGAGCCAGGTATCACAAACCTTGTCGACGCCGATCGAATGCAATAATGAATAGTCGTTACTAAACGACTGTCCTTCAACTAGCTGGATTGTCATTTCATCCTAATATTGTTTTGCTAACACGCGAGGGCGTTAATTGTCGGTTTCTGCGCCTGTTTCGGCAACATAGATATCCTTAAGAATGCGCCGCCATTCCATATATTGGGTATCAGCGGTGCCTTTCAACTCGATAGTTTTACCTTCGATGTCCAATACAAAGGGGGTAATTTCTGAACCGAGAGATGCACTCAATTCCTTTAAGGATTCGGCATGAATTGCCGCGTCTTTTCTAATTGATAGTCCTGTGCGGACAGCCTGAATACCACCGATTACTGCACCGGTGCTAGCAGCTTGTGAGGCGTAGGTTGGGCTTTCGCTACCGGCGTATAGACCACCGACAATCATGGCGGCACCACCAATCAGGCGGTTTCGTGCCTTCTTCTGTAATTGCCTCAACTTGATTGCTTCACCGTAGGTGACATAGCGCCACTCGTGGTAGGAAGGTTTCATATCGCGATAAAACTGACCATAGAAATCATCAAGGGTGTCAACGAAAAGGTATTCTCGTTCTTTGACCTTTTCGACCCGCGCTAACATACGGTCGGAATCAGCAGGTAGCTGGTTTACTTCAATAATGTTGCCGGACTTGTCGAGGTATTGAGAGAAGGCGTCGGGTGCAAGACTCTCGGCGTATTTTAGTGCGGCTACCTGGCGTATTTCTGCAATCTGGTTGGTTGCCAGGTTTTCTCGATGAGCCAGAATGTCGTTAGCGATTTCGTTGTAGAGATCCTGGAAGGGGTCATCACGAACATCCTTCTCGTAGGAAAATTTGCTGGCTTGATCTTTATACTCCTTGTTCAGCCATTGCTTACCCGTTGCGTCCACAACCTTCACTTGCAGTATGAGCAGTTCACCATCACTGTTAATAATTTCTCCAGTGATGTGCAGGTCAACGGCTTCTGAAGGGGAGGGGGTAACGCGAACCGCACCCCAGTTACCTGTTTGTTCCATCGTATCTTTCAGGTGATAGGCGATGAATTGCGCCTCGGCTCGTCGAACTTCAGGAATAATCAGCTGATCTATTTGATCCTCTTCTGATTCGGGAATGTTTGGCTCAAAAGGCAAGATGCCCACATCCATATAGAGATGGAATGGGAGTTCTACCTCAGCTTGTTTGGCAGGGGTGACGTTTGCCTGAACATATTCAGTGGTTGAGCAGGCTGCCTGCCCAAAACTGATCAGTACAAGCAAGCAGAAGCTTTGAATTTTTCGGATGTGCCTCATCTGGCGTCCTTCAAGTAGCTGCTTGAAATTTGTCTTAACTGT
>CBDUKY010000069.1:0-10498 GCA_965367925.1 uncultured Pseudomonadales bacterium
CATCTGAGCAAAACATTTCGTCGCGATAACCAGATCATCTCGATTGCCACGAGCTTTCATCCAGCGCCCGATTATACTTTCCGTCTCACCCACAGTATCCCTGCCACCGCCTAGCGGATAAGCGTCTGCGGTATCTAGAAACCGCAGTTTCATCTCAACAGCACGATCCAGGATTTCCTGGGAAAGCTTTTCTTCAACCTGTAAACCGAAGGTCATCGTACCGAGGCATAAAGCTGGCACTTCCAGACCGTGCCTACCTAATCTTCTGTATTCCATCTGCAGGATCCCTTTACCAGTAAAGCAGCAAGCGTAACACCGCTACAATGGTGAAAGGAACAGACCGGGGCCCGTTTGGGTAGGGTTAACAGTAGACAATAGGCGCTAGTTTGAGGCTCGATTCTCTCGCAGGCTGGTAAGGGCTGTTTGCACATAGGCTAACAATGAGCCGGTCATATTGGCCTCAAGGGCGCTATTATTAATGGGTGTGGTCCCTGGCCGCTTGCCAGGTCCTGAAGCGAGATCGAATTGATACAGCCGTGCACCAGCAGCCGGCTCATAGGTCATGATCTTATCATCCTGCACCATTGCCATGGTTGGCTCGCTACCGGAGGGTTTGATAATCGCATAGCCAGAATCACCTCGTGATGAATCAAATAGATCACGACCCCAGCATTGTTGATCGGCCTCAGCACCTATCAATGAAACTATCGTCGGGGCAATGTCTACTTGACTACCAACCTTTTCAATTTTTATTCCCCGCTGCTCATCAAGATAGGGACTGAGAAAGAGTAACGGTACATGGAAGCGCAACAAATTGACTTCAGTTAGTTGGTCTTCAACACCAAACCCGTGATCACCAACTAGCACAACCAGGGTTTCCTTAAAAAACGGTTTCTGTTTCAGGGCTGCCATAAACTCTCCCAGGGCCCAGTCCGCATATTTCATCGCGGTCAAACGCTCATTCATTTCACCATCAACCATGACCGGTTCAATGGGTAATGGTTCTGGCAAGCTATAAGGTAAGTGGTTAGATAAGGTCTGTAACACCGCAAAAAACGGTTTGTCAGGGTCCAACTGGTCTAGTTCGACCAGGCTGCGATCAAACATATCTTCATCTGAGACCCCCCAGACAGGATCAATATGCTTTGGATTTACATAATCATTGCGACCAACAAATTTTTGGAATCCTTGATTAGAAAAAAAGCCCTGTTGGTTATCCCAGCTAAAGTCACCGTTGTAGACAAATAGCTTCTGGTGATCGGGTAAGAGTTTTGCAAGCCCTGAAAACTCGTGCCTACCCTCCGGCTGCTGCATGAGATATTCATGGCCAGGTAGATTTGGAAAGCAGCTCAAGGTTGCAAACATGCCTTGATGGGTGTGGGTGCCGTTACTAAAAAAGCGAGTAAATAACATACCTTCCTGCGTGAGCGCGTCAAAGGCTGGCGTGACACCAAGGCTATTTCCCATCGCCCCAACATAACGCGCGGAAAAACTTTCCATTAATATGACGATGACATTTTTCGGCGTTGCGGGGATAGCGCGCTTGTCCCCGGAAATTCGTCCAATGGGTCTTTGCTCGGAGCTGGTTGATACATCATCCGAGGAAAAAAGCAGTTCTCTGGTGGTAGTCTGGGCAAGCGCTGGATTTAGACTCAGCCAACCAGCATCTGATTCACCATCTCGTCGGTTAATCCAGGCTTTCGCCAGGGTGAAGCTGCCATTCAAGGCCAGTTGATTGAGGAACATATTGTCTGTGACAAATGCATCGCCCCAGCGCAATGGTGGCCCGGTGCGCAGGGTACCTCTAACGGCAAGCACACTGGTTGCTAACATTATAAAGGCAAGCGTAACGCCGGTTATCATTGCACGACCCGGTCTTTTTTGCGGCAAGGTTAAACCGCGAAACACCCGGCCAACTGCTATTACACAGACAATCGCAAGCAGCATAAATCCAACCAGGTATTTTACGATCGGTAATCCATGCCAGAGCATCGAAAGTACAGTGATCGGATCTTCCTGCAGGTATTGAAACACCAGGCTATTTAAGCGCTGCTGAAACTCAGCATAGAACTCAACCTCAACGAGACCAAGAAAGGTATATCCGAGGGCGAAGGTGAGCAGCCACAATCGACAAAACTTCAAGAACCAGCCTGCACGGATCACAGGTAGCAGCACCATCGGTAGTACAGCATAGGTCGCCATCCGCAGATCAAAGCGCATCCCCATAGCGAAACTCTGAACCAGACTACGCAAGCTCGCATCATGCACCAGGCTCACGTTTGACAGCAGCAGCGTCAATCGGAGTAAAAATTGCAAGAACAATAGGCCAAGGATGGCAATAAGCCAGCACTGCAATACAGTCCTGTTCCAGGGTCTAGTCGCTACGACAGGGGGCCTTTTGGAAATCTCAATACTCCGGTAAACGCAACGGGTGATCTTTGTGAGATGCCGGTGACAGAAAATTCATGCGCGAATATTTAATAGCGACTCATCAGCGACCTTACTGCCAGGCCATCACTTGAAATAAATGCTAACGGGATAACCATAAGCGCAAGCCGCTCGAATGATTTTCCTGTGCCTGCCCTCTCACTGGACATTCATTTGATGGAATTCTGCAATTGTTCAGTACATTCACGTTTTTTAGTAAACCGTCAGAAGCCAGGCAACTAGTACTCAGACGCCTGTTTAAGGCAACCCTGGCGGTAACCCTGGTGATCGGTGTCGCTCTGGGCTCGGTGCTCTATCTGTTCATTAGAGAAGCACCCCTTGCACCCATCCAATACAATTTGAACAAGGCCCGGGTATCTTTTATTGCCCTTGGCGATCAAGGCACTGGCAATTTTCGACAATGGCAGGTGAGCCGTGGGATGAACAATGTTGCTAACAGCAAAGGCGCTGACTTTGTGATGTTACTGGGTGATAACTTCTATCGTTACGGTATCGAATCAGTCCATGATCTACAGTGGCGCTATAAATTTGAAAACATGTACCGGGGTGAAACCCTAAATCAAATACCCTTCTACGCCATTCTTGGAAACCACGACTATTGTGGTAACGAACAAGCGGAATTTCAGTATGGTCAACAAAGACTGGGGTCAGGTCGCTGGCATATGCCAGCAAGAGATTATGTCGAATACTATGGCATGGATGGTGATCAAGCCCTGCTCAAGGTTATCTATCTGGATACCTCACCTTTGACGAGAGAGCCAGCAGTGACTGCAAACAAACTGGCCTCGTTGTTAGAAGCTAGTGAACCCGCCCAGTGGACTATCGTCGCGAGCCATGTGCCGATTCGAACCAGCAGCAAGCACTACTATGATGAGCAACTCGTCTCTCTGATCCTGCCAGTCCTAAAAGCCAATAAGGTGGATGCCTATTTTTCTGGTCACGATCACAATCAACAGCTGGTGCATCGGCCCGGTGAACCCTACTTTGTGGTCTCAGGTACCGGTGGTAAACATGGCGACAAGCTCGATACAGGTTTTGAACCAGATTTAGCTTTTGCCGCCACGGACCCGGGTTTCGTCCACACGTCAATAAGCTCAGACACCCTTGTTTTTGAGTTCTACAATAGCGATGCGCAATTACTACACAAAACCCGGCTAGACAGGGCCGTACCACTCGCCTTAAGTCATCGATAATTTTCCAACTTGTTACGAATGATTTTCTGAAACCACGCCTCTAACACCACATAGTTTGGCAAAGAGCAAAATGGTGTGTCTGAGACAGTCGTAGAAAACAAGTATTCTCTGGTTAGCCTGACCGAGGCTGATCCAGGCTTTGAAACCGCAAATGAGGCAGTCAAAGCCCAGTATCTGAGGCATTTCGACTGTCAGTTGAACAATGCCTACCCAAATATAATTTGCCTGTATAAGAATGACCTGCTGGTCGCCTGTACTGGATTTAGATCGGCAGCAAATGAGCCGCTGTTTCTTGAACAATATCTAGATCAAGCAATCGAATCCCAGCTTTGCGATGCAACCGGTGATACCACTGAGCGCCAGAAGATTGTTGAGATAGGTGGTCTAGCAATCCTGGAAAAATCTGCAGCGCCAGTATTTATGATCAAGTTAGCCCCCTGGTTTCTCGGTCAGGGATTCGAATTCGCAACCTGCACAGTAACCAGACCTGTTCGAAGATGCCTGACCAAACTCGGTATCGATTCACACAATCTAGGTCCGGCGAGTCCAACCCGGGTCGACCAGGATCACAATGCCTGGGGCCGATACTATGACCTCGATCCGGTGGTTCTTATCGGTGAGATAGCACCCGCGGCGCAGAAGATGCAACCACTGCTAGCCATGTTTGGATGAGTCAATCTATGAGCAAGGTTATCCAGCAACTCAAACAACACGCCAGCGACCAACCTGACAAGCTAGCGCTAATCCTTGATGACGGTGAACTTGGCTATAAGCAGCTAGTTAACCAGGTCAGTGATTTCGCCACTACTTTGCAGCAGCAGGATTGCCATTGTATTGCCTACCATCTGGACAATGGTGCTAATTGGGTCATTGCTGATCTCGCAGCACTTATGGCTGGCATCACTGCTGTGCCTATTCCCGGCTTTTTTAGTGACGGTCAAATTCAACATGTGCTAGCCGCAAGTCAGGCTGACATATTCATAACCGACGAGGATTTCGCACCAGGTGCTGGATGGACGCCAGAAGCGTGCCAGACACTAGAGGCTGTCACCATGTTCACAAGGCCCACACATTCAAGGGCCAGGAATATCGCCAAGATTACCTTCACATCCGGTAGCACTGGTGAACCTAAAGGTGTCCAGCTCTCCTCAGAGACCCTGGATGCGGTTTCTGGTGGTATTGTCGAGGCTCTCTCGGATATCCCCCTTACAAGACACGTTTGTCTACTGCCACTGGCTACCTTGTTGGAGAATATCGCTGGTCTCTATGCACCTTTAATGCATGGTCTCGAAGTACGTATTGCATCACTTGATACCATTGGTTTGAGTGGTAGCTCGCTGGATATCGAGAAATTTGCAAACACGATAAAGGCTTCATCCGCTGATAGCATGATACTGGTACCACAGCTTTTAACAGCCGTGGTCACCTTGCAGGGTTTCGAGATGATCGATACCCGTAGGTTCAAGATGATCGCCGTCGGTGGCGGCAGAATCAGCCAACATCTACTTGATCAGGCGGCAGCACTTTCTATGCCTGTGTACCAGGGCTATGGCCTTTCTGAATGCTGCTCAGTATTGACGCTCAATTTACCAGAGGCAAATCGACCTGGTTCTGTGGGTAAGCCTCTACCTCACGCACAGATCAGGGTTTCTGCAAATGGTGAATTACAAGCCCGTGGCAGCAATATGATCGGCTATCTCGATGACACCACGCCGATGGAGGTCTGGTACAACACAGGTGACCTTGGCTATATCGACGAGGATGGATATGTATTTGTCACAGGGAGAAAAAAGCATCTATTTATTACTGCTTTTGGTCGAAACGTTAATCCCGAGTGGGTTGAATCTGCACTCACACAACAGCCAGCCATTGCCCATGCGCTAGTCTATGGTGAGAGCCGCACCCATAACCTGGCCCTACTTTGGCTAAGATTTCCGCAAACTGACGCTGAAATTGAAATGCTAGTTGAAACAGCGAACAAAGAACTACCAGGGTACGCGGGAATTGGTGCCTATCTCGTCATGACTGGAGACATTCCTGCCGAGTTCGTGACTGCCAATGGGCGACTAAAACGTCAAGCAGTGATTGAACAATATCAAACAGAAATTACAGATCACTACGACGCAAACCCTTCTCACCTGGACAAAAATACACAACCTTCATCAACGCAGGAACAACCAGATGTCATTTTATAAACAGCTTCTCGAAGCGACGGAAGAGAAAAAGCAATATCTGTTAAGCGCCCCCATCATTGAGGATGTGCTAAATGGTAATTTTACTATCCACACCTATGTCGCATTCCTCTCTCAGGCTTACCACCACGTAAAACACACGGCGCCATTGCTAATGAAAGCCGGTGGAGAACTTAAAGCCCATCAAGGCTGGATACTAAAAACCCTGGGCGACTATATCCAAGAAGAAATGGGCCATGAAGCATGGATTCTCGACGATATTGAGGCTTGCGGATTCAACCGCGAAAGTTTCGCTAATGAAGCAGCACCCTTTCAATCAGAAATGATGGTCGCCTACCTTTATGACTATGTTAGTCGAAATAACCCGATGGGGATTTTTGGCATGGTGCTCGTCCTCGAAGGTACCAGCTCAAGTCTAGCACCCGCCGTTGGCAAGATCGTTCAAGACAAGCTTAATTTACCTGACAATGCGATGACCTATCTCACGACCCACGGTGAACTAGACCAATCACATATTGCCTATTTTGAAGGCGTGATGAATCAGGTCTCTAACAAGGAAGATCAAGCGGCCATTATTCATGTCGCGAATCGAGTGTATCAACTCTATGGCGACGTCTACCGTGCAATACCTGAGATGGCCACTCACTACCAACATACACAGGCAGCATAGGTGAAGGACAAAAATGTACTGGTCACGGGCGCAACTGGTGGCATTGGCGAAGCCCTTTCGAGAAAGCTTTTTGCGCAAGGTGCAAGCCTCGTGTTACAGGGTCGAAATACGTCAAAACTTGCAGCGTTACAATCAGCCTTAGATCCAGCAGGCAAGCGGGTTAGTTTTGTTGCCGGCGATATCAATGTGATTGGCGACAGAGAAAAGCTGTTACTGGCTTGCAAGAACCATAAGGTCAATACACTGATAAACAACGCTGGCATTAATCAGTTTGCTCCATTCGTATCGACAGACATTTCAACCATCCTCAATACCAACACTATTAGCACCATGTGTTTAACCCAGTCGCTTTTGCCGCAATTACTAAACGCAGACGAAGCCATGATCGTCAACATTGGGTCCGCTTTTGGCTCAATTGGCTATCCAGGCTATGTGGCTTACTGTGCAGCGAAACATGCCATCAAAGGTTTTAGCGAGGCGTTACACAGAGAACTTCAAGACACCCAGGTTAAGGTGATATACATCTCACCACGCGCAACAAGCACAGACATGAATAGCGAGGCTGCAAATCAAATGAACGAGAGCCTCGGTGTTGCTTCAGACACCCCTGAATTTGTTGCCAACCATATTATAAAGGCGATACACAATCAGACGGACCGTTCTCAGCTGGGATGGCCGGAGCGTATCCAAACACGTATCAACGGGCTATTCCCAGGGCTCGTGGATACTGCACTTCGAAAACAGCTGCCAACAATTAAACGATATTTGATCAACGCCTAGGAGATCCTTTATGAAAACACTATCCTCTTTCGTTCTTATGCTCGGCCTACTTTATGCTAATAGTAGCTTTGCTATTGACGTCTCTGAACTCCAACATAAATGGGCGGTCGCGAACTACAAATCAACCGAGGCGGAGCAAGAAAAGCAGTTTGAAGCCTTGATCAGCGAAGCTGAAGCCGCGGTTTCTAAAAACCCTCAGGACCCAGAACTCTTAATCTGGGATGCGATTATCAAAAGCACCTATGCAGGTAAAGCCAGTGGATTAACGGCACTTAGCCTGGTCAAGGCGGCAAGAAATAGCCTTGAAAGGGCAATGGAAATAGATGATATGGCAATGCAAGGCAGTGCTTATACCAGCCTTGGTGCACTTTACTATCAGGTACCCGGTTGGCCAATTGCATTCGGCAGCGATAAAAAAGCACGCCAGCTCTTAGAAAAAGCACTCACCATCAACCCTGATGGTATAGATTCTAACTACTTCTATGGTGACTTTCTGGTGCAACAGAAAAAGTACGAGGCAGCAAAAAAGGTATTACAAAAGGCCCTTGAAGCGGCTCCCCGACCTGGTCGCGAACTTGCAGATGAGGGTCGAAGGCAGGAAATCCAACAACTGCTCGCCAGCATAGAAGACTAGCCCCACCTATCTAATCAGCGCACAATCATTGCCTGGTCCATCGCAAATGGACTGGGTGATGATTGCTCACCTATCGCAGTCGACCAGACATGGTCATCGCATATTCGTCCACAATGCTTTGACACCATTCTCTGCTTTTGCCGGTCTATCCCTGCAGTTAACACAATGTCCGGTAGTACAAAACCACGCGGTAATTATTGCCCGTGAATTAATCCGGACCAATTTTGTCCCCAGACACAGGTGAAAAATGCACAGGTTATTATTAGTTGGATTATTTATGTTATTTACCTCTCAAGCAGCAAACGCGGCTTTCGATCACGAGCACAGGGTCTTTAGTGAACTTCTCTCAGAAGTCGTGGTGGTCACTGGCCATCATAGTCGCGTGGACTATCCATCCCTGATCAAAAAACGTGAGCGTCTTGATGCTTACCTTGACGTTCTCTCCGGCGTTAGCCAACGTGAGTTTGATAATTTTAGCGACAAACAACAGCTTGCCTTCCTCATCAATGCTTACAATAGCTTTCAACTAAAGGAAGTCATCGACAACTATCCCATTAAGTCTATCAAGGATGTGGGTAGCTTCTTCAAATCCCCCTGGGATAAAGCTTTCTTTAACCTGTTTGGTAAGCCAACGACTTTAAACATGATCGAGCATGAGTATATTCGCGGACAATTCAAGGAACCCCGAATTCATTTCGCGGTAAATTGCGCCTCTATCTCTTGCCCTCCGCTGATGCCCCACGCTTATGTAGGTGCCAGGTTAGATGAGCAACTGAATAGTTCTGCAATGAACTTTCTCAGTGACAGTACAGCGAATCGATATGACGCAAAATCACAAACCCTGTATCTCTCAAAAATCTTTGATTGGTATGAAGACGACTTTGGCGATGATGTTGCGACCTATGTAGCACAGTACATGACGGCTTTGAAATCTGTTGACCTGCGAAACGTCGACGTGGAATACACAGACTATAACTGGAACCTCAATATCTCGTCGAAATAATCTAACGAGAAATCATCGTCTTACACCCTGGTCGATGTTTCATCGTTCGAACCTTTGACCCCGAACAAGAAACTGACCGGCCAGGGTAATCTGAATCGGTTCTCCCCCGAAGGGTTTATCAGGTGGTCCGGGTCTTTGCGCGTGAATGTGCAAGTGGGGCTCGGCAGTTTGCCCAGAATTGCCAACCTCACCTAACTGATCGCCTTTGGCCACCTGATCACCCGCTTTTACTGTGACGCTACCCTGCCTTAAATGCCCGACAAGCACAGCGAACCCGCCACAATCCAGCAATACATGATTCCCTTCGATATGCTTTTGATCAGTCATTGGAACAGGCATATCTGGCCTATCAGATGCAGCAGAAATAACGCTGCCATCACAGACTGCATAGACTGGCTTACCATAGATAAGATATTGCGCTGGATCAGCAGGTCGCCAACCTGTCGCGCGAAACCCCGTGTTTGATATCTGTATCAGATCGATCGCATATGACTGACCATGATAGGCCGCTTGCCTTTCGGTCTTCGGGTCAAGCGTAAGATAATGGGCATTAATCATTTCTCTTGAGCCACCATTGGCAATCCAATATCGCCCTTCGCCAAGGGGAAAGGCCAGATCAATTGTCTCTATGGCCCTGGCCTTTCGACCTGCAATGGCTTCATAAACCGTGAACGTAAATACAATAAGTGACAAGGAGAAAAAACCGACCCCAATCCAGCCCGTCCAGTGACCAGGAAATGTCCTATTCGCCTTAGGAACGACAGGGCTCAGGCGAACTAGCACGACAAGTGCAAACAAGCAGAAATACAACCAGGGGGTCCAAAATGGTGGTATCAGCCACTGACCCACTAACCATAGCGCCACCAACATAACCAGCGTAGCCAGGGCTTGAATCAGGCTGCCGACAATTGATTGTAAGGGATGGATAGCAAACCATAGGATAAGTGCAAGGGGCAAAATGATTTGCAGAAAAATGACAACGACTTCCATCACAAGGAGCTGTACTCTTTTTTAAGCCAATGAAAATAGATCATATTTTCCGGTACCCAATCAACCCATGCTCCCCGGTCGATGTCACCCAACTTGATCTAGCTCAAAATAATTGCCCATAAAGCCAACAGGGAAACAAAATACCGCCTGGTTTTTCCCGCAGTTATAGCAAGAACCCCCCATAGCGCGTATAGTGCCGCCTCTTTCAATATTGGTTCCTTTGTGACTGTTGTGACTGCCAGATCTTTAGCCGCACAGGCATTGAAACTGCTGTTAGTAGCAGTCTTCGTGATGCCGTCTATAGTGCCAACAGGCTATATGGCGCAACGAAATGCAGCCACAGGCGCTATTGAAATCACGCTATGCCCCAGTGGCTTTAGCCAATCAGCAATAAACGTCCTCAGCGCCCCGGCATCGGCGGCACAATCACACCATCAACACCATGGACATCATACGGCGAGCCTTCTGGATCAATCGGCGACGGTTGACCATTCATCCCATGAAGAAGCCGGGGCTGCAGATCTTTGTCCTCTGGCAGGCTCCGGTGCCGTTGCCTTTAATGTTACTGCCGTTGATATATTCCTTGCC
>CBDUKY010000070.1:0-10447 GCA_965367925.1 uncultured Pseudomonadales bacterium
CGACGAACAACGCGACGTGGTTAAAAACGAAAAACGTCAGGGGCAAAACGCACCCTATGGTCACGCCAGCGAAATTCAATACAGCAGCATCTATCCCTATAACCACCCCTACTCCTGGACAACAATCGGTTCTATGGAAGACCTGGAAGCTGCTTCACTAGAAGATGTTCATGCCTGGTTCAAAAAGTATTACGGCGCTAACAACACGGTGTTGGTCGTTGCAGGTGATGTGTCCGCACCGGAAGTGCTGGCGAAGGTTGAACACTACTTTGGTTCGATTCCACCAGGACCACCGCTGACAAAACACGAGCAGTGGGTTGCGAAGCTAAAGGGTACCCAGAAAGAAATTAGCTACGATCGGGTATCTGAAACCATGATGATGAAGTCCTGGAATATCGAAGGGAATAGCACCCTTGATACGACCTACCTGGATATTGTGGCAGCAATTATGAGTGCCGGCAAAACCACCAGACTTTACAAGCGACTCATGTACGATGAGCAGTTGGTGTCGTCAATTAGCGCTTATACATCTGCTGGCGAGATTGCTGGTACTTTTGAAATCACCGCCACGATCAACCCCGGTGTCTCTGAAGCGCTGGTCGATGACATTATCACCGAAGAGCTGAACAAATTTTTAGCTGAAGGGCCCACCAAAAAAGAACTTAAGCGGGTCAAGGTCCAGACTATCAATAGTGTTATTCGGGGCATGGAGAACATTGGTGGATTTGGAGGCAAATCTGACATCCTCGCTTCTAACTACATCTATACAGGCGATCCAACCCACTACAAGAAAGAACTCCAATGGATCAAGGACGCAAGTCGTGAAGATCTAAAGCAGGTTGCCAACAAATGGTTAAGCGATGGTCTTTATCAACTTGAGATACGACCATTTCCAAAGCTTGAAAGTACTCCTGATACGGTTGATAGAAGCAAGGTACCAGAGCCTGGTGCTTCTCCAGATGTCGGCTTCGACAAGTTCGACAAGGCAACCTTAAGCAATGGCCTTAAGGTTATCGTTGCTAAAAGAGACGCTGTGCCAGTGGTACGGGTACTACTTTCAGTTGATGCAGGTTATGCATCAGACCAGTTTGCATCCCCAGGTCTCGCGAAACTGGCCATGAACATGCTCGATGAGGGTACAGAGAAACGAGACGCGCTAGAAATCAGTGACGATTTATCCATGCTAGGTGCGAGCATTGGTGCCGGCTCTAATCTCGATACTTCCAGTGTTACCCTGTCATCTTTGACGACAACACTGGATGACGCACTCGACATCTTCGCTGATGTGGTTTTACACCCGGCCTTCCCAGAGAAAGAGCTAGAGCGATTAAGAGAGCAACAATTAAATAGCATTACGAGAGAGCAATTCTCGCCTCAGTCCATGGCCTTGCGAATTTTTCCAAAGCTCGTCTATGGTGAGAACCATGCTTACAGCAATCCCTTCTCTGGCTCCGGTACAGTTGAATCAGTTAGGAATATTTCCCTCGATGATCTGCATAAGTTTCACAAGACCTGGTTTAAGCCTAACAATGCGACATTGATTGTCGTTGGTGATACGACCATCGACGAAATGTTACCGAAATTAGAAGCGAAGTTCGGTCAATGGAAACCAGCAGATGTTCCCCAGAAAAACATCTCGATGGTAGAACGTGCGAGCAAACCATCGATCTACCTAATCGATAGACCAGGCTCAGTACAGTCAGTCATTATTGGTGGCCATGTGACCACGCCGAAATCAAACCCGGATGAAATCGCAACCATCGTTATGAATGATGTTGTTGGTGGTATGACAACCTCCCGCATCAATATGAATTTGCGTGAGGACAAGGGCTGGTCCTACGGTGCAGGGACAGGCATTGTTAGCGCCAAGGGTCAACGCTTCTTCTATGCCATTGCCAATGTGCAATCGGACAAGACAGCGCCATCTTTGGCAGAGATGATGAAAGAGCTAAACCGCTACAAGACCACTGCCCCCATTACTGAGGCCGAGCTTGCTAAAGCTAAAAACAACAATACCTTGTCACTCGCTGGACAATGGGAAAGCGGTGGCGCTGTCCTTGGTTCCCTGTCTCAAATTGTTCAATACAATCTGCCAGAGGACTACTTCGACACCTATGCCGATGACATACGTTCCTTAACCGTTGATGATGTTAAGCAGGCAGCAGACAAGGTGATCTTTCCGTCTTCTCTGGTCTGGGTTGTAGTTGGTGACAAGGAAAAGGTACAAGACAACCTTGATGCACTGGGCTACGGAAAAGCAATCCTGATCGATAGTGAAGGCAATCGTCTATAGGTAGATAGGAAGATAGGATTGGCTATACAGCGCATGGTGTATTAACAAACTGCGCAAACAAAAAACGCGAGCTATATGGCTCGCGTTTTTTTAAATGAATAATCGCTAGAGGCTAGTTGCGGTTTAAGGAAATATCCCCTGATCCGGAGGTAACAATCACTTCACCATTTCCACTACCAACAACAAACCTAAGGATTTCATCCCTGACATATTTAGATTCCTTGGGTCTATCACTTGTGATGCGGTTTCGGATACTGCCTGAGCTGGTTTGCACATCGTAGCGGGCGTCAAGACTACCACCTAAGGCTAATCTAACCGTGCCACTCATACTGTCAAACTCTACAGTTGCTGAAGGCTTTAGTTCCACATCGACATCGACGTCACCAGAAACCGTATGACCTCGAATTGAAAGCACCTTACTATCTGTTACTTCAATATCACCAGAAACTGATTCAAGATCAATTTCTTCACCCACTTCAGAGACAATGATAGAGCCACTGACACTATGGTAGGTAGATGGACCAGAAATATTATTAGCGTCTATGTCACCACTCACACTCTTCACCCGCACCCTACCACTTGCATGACGCAATGCTATCTCACCACTAACATTGGTTAACCGAACCCGGTCAGAGACGTTATCAACTCGCAGATCACCACTCACACTACCAATTTCAACACCACCGTGAACATCGGAAACCTCAACATCGACAGAAACCGAAGATACCACCAGGTTACTATTTTTTGGCACCTTGATAGTCAAGTCAGAGGTGTCATCGCAACACCAGTTACGCATTTTCTGTGGCAGCTTAACGGCGATTACAGTTTCCTTGCCGCGAACGTCGAAGATAAATCGTTCCATCTGTTCGTCGAGATCACCTGATACTTTGATCTCACTCTTGTCCCAGCCTTCGATGATCAGTTCACCGCGGATCAGATTAATTCTGACATAGCCATCCGGGTCAACCTGCTTCGTCTCGTTAATCGACTCCTGGGCCATGGCAGTGCCAGTGACGGCAAGCAGCAGGATACAAATCCATGCCTTGAGTCTGCTGTTACTAATATATGTTGTCATAATCCTTAACCTTTCCACTCAGCCATCCCTACATTGATCGACCAGGTCTGGAGTAGTCTTGTTTGAGTAACTCTAATTCTTGTTCATGGACACGCATCAAGCGTTCGACGAGCAGTCTGTCATTTGGGTTTAATCTCACTTCAGCTTCTATTTGTCGTCGAGCTTGTTCCATAATTTCGATGTTACGGTACAACTCTTCCAGGGTTTCTGGTGCCAGGTTGCGATTTGTCTCTGTGAACTGATTGATTAGTGGCGTTCGTGTCTTGAGATATTCCACTTGAAGGGTTTCCAGCGATTGCTCAGGCAAACCTCCGGCCATGGTTAAATCAGGATAGGCATTTGGACTGTTAAATTGCATGAGGTTCAGTAGCAGGGCTGAAAAGGCCATCAGAACACTGGCGGCAACCCCATAGGGCATCCAATCAGTCGTAAAGCTGAATTTCTTCCGCTGGGGATGCTCAATAATCTTGCGCTCAATACCAGCCCAGAGATCTCTGGATGGTTCAATTTCCATCTCAAGCTCGCGAATATGGCGTGCCAGGGCTAGATCTGCTGGTTCAGAAACCTTGCTCATTTCCCTTTCCTGATAAAAATAATGTCCATTTCAATACGCATTTCACTTATGTAGTGGCTACCCTCTTCCATGTTCTGGCCAATTTAGCCTGGCAACACTCGCCAGGTCTGACTTTCGCCGTATTTATTGCTCATGACCCTTTTGACGCAGATTAGTCATGAAAGGTTTAATTCAGCATCTCCTGTAATAATTGTCTTGCCCGGTGTAACTGCGCTTTACTGCTCCCCTGGGCAATACTGAGCATGGCGGCAATCTCATCATGGGTGTAGCCTTCGAGGCTGTAGAGTACGAAAACTGTCCGTGCACCGCGAGGCAGACGCTCTATTGCGGCTTCTAGCCCCATTTGAAGACCGATATCTTCCTTTCTCGATTCCTCATCTGTGTCATCAATATCAATGGTATTTTGGAACGGCTTTTGTTTTCGCAAGTAGCTGAGGACAGTATTGGTGGTAATTCTGTATAACCAACTGCCGAATGCAGAGTCACCGCGAAAACTATCCAGCTTCCGCCAGGCGAGGACAAAAGCTTCCTGGGTCAGGTCTTCCGCCATGTCCCGGTCATTACAAAGGCGAACACAGAGCCCGAATACCCGACCACTGTGCATACGATAGAGCTGCTCATAGGCGTGATAGTCATTGGCCTGGGCTTTCTTAACCAACGCGCGCTCCAAAGCACGCTGGCGAGCCTTCTCGTCAGCGGCGGGGTCAGCTTGCACTGATGCTACTTCCGTCACATATTTCCTACAGGTCAGTATTGATGGTCAAGTTCAGCTGGCATTCACCACGTAAACTTAGACGGCAGTGTACGCCAAATGGTTTAAATCCGTCTTGTGCTGGTCATTTTGTCGCATTTGCACCCTGGGATAAAAGCAGCAATATCTGATACTGCTTTGAGTCACTACCCAGGGCTGGTGGAACCCTGACGACAATATCCGGAATCTCATCACTATTGATCAGGGCAGTGCTGATCAATCTGGGATCTTTCGGTAAGCTGGTGGCAATAGAAACCGCCTTATCCGAGAACAATTTGTCAGTCGCAATACCGACAAATATATCTAGCTGTTCGTCACCCTGTTGAACAAGCAAATCTTCCAATCCATCATTGTTCGCATCTAGCAGTAGCACAGCCGGTTCCCAGAACTCACCTGAGGATAGACTGAAAGTTGCACTGATATGATGGTTGGTATTCGGCTTTTCGGGGTATTGGCCGTTTTCCATGCGGTAAAAACCCAGTTCTATCTTGATGGCATTGGTCAACAGTGCGGCGATGATTTTGCCTACCCCAAGCTCAATGGATGAGACCATCATATCCTGCTGTCCATCACGGTCCAGATCTCTGATTTCCATCTCGTATTGGATACCTTTGGACTGGATACTGGTATCTGGCTGCCTTTCAAAAACCGCGAAACCCTGGTTGTTTTTTCTCCCATAATGAAGCGCGAAGGTGGTCTGTTTGTTAAAAACCCCTGAGCTCTTTACTGTCATGGTTAGCAGGTCAGGAATTTGATCATCGTTAAAGTCTTCAAGCCCGTGAAGCACCGTCACTTCCACATTTGACTGATCCTCATCACGCAGTCGAACGGACAGGGCATCAACACCGTCAAAGTCAAGCTCGACAAGACAGGGCTGCATGATGGCTGTAGCACTAAATTGCCCGTCTGATTGCTGAGGATAGATGACGAAATTATTATCGATCCAGAAGACAATATCCTCTCTACCATCAAGATTCATATCTGCAAGCAAGAGGTTTCTGGCCTGATACCAGGGGTGATCACGGAATGACATATCCATCAAGGGGGCGGCATTTACTTCCAGCAGTCTACCGAAGCTACCATCGGCGCCCTGGATTGCTATCTGATAGCCGTCAAAACCGGCGACCACAAAATCATCGAGACCGTCACCATTTACGTCGCGAAACAAATCAAATTCAGGAATCCGGTTATGGACAGGGACGGTATACATTGAAGCGAATTCAAGAAAGGGTTTTTCGGGTTCGCCCTGATCATCTAGCAACTGTGCATGATGACGCGAGATCAGTACCACCCTCCGGTCGTCCGCGATCCTTGCGGTATCAACAAAAACGATATCATCAGCGAGAGGTTTGCTAATGTCTGCGACCTGATAGCCAGTGGCTGCACGAAAACGCTGATAACCACGTTTGCCGTCTTCCGTCAGCGTAAAGACATAAGCATCGCTCCCAGCTGTCACAACAGACTGAGATTCCGCCTCGGTATTCGGCAACCTTACGGATTCATAAAAACAGTAAGCCGGGGAATGACAAAATAGTAAGCCTAGTAGGAGACAGCTTACGCCTCTCAACTAACCCTCCTCTTCCAGGGACGATGGCCCGGAATCGTGAAACTGATATCCATGATAACTTGCAATGGCGAGCCCGGCTGCAACGCTAGTAAATGGGTCATGGGTAGTCACCTTGCTCGGAAAACGTTTTTCCAATAAATCCCTAACAGATGCAATCAGTGACGAACCACCGGTGCGGATAACAACATCTATATCACTATCCTGAACATTTGCACTTGCCAGCACCTGATCCAGTAATTGATCAATATCTTCTAGCATCGTGCCCATCAACTTCTCAAACTCGGCTCTGGTAAATGGCACAGCAATGTCGAGTTCGGGAATATCGAGAACGGTTTGTTCTGCATCGGACAGCGCCGCCTTTGCTTCCTTGATTGCCTGAAATACTCGATAACTCTGGTTATGGGTAATAAGATCATCAAGCCGTTCAAACTTTTCAGCTGCAGGACCACCCTTCTTAATGCAGTCAGCAATCTTACTTCGATAGTGATTTTGATTTAGCGTATAGGTAACTGCCCAGTTCAACAACTTGTCTTCAAATTCATTGAACGGGAAAAGATTTTCGATTAGCTGTCCATCCTTGACCCGGGACCAGATTTCTCCCTTACCCAGGAGTGGAAACAGCAGTTCTTTAAATATCATCTGATCAATATGATCACCACCAATGGCCTTTCCGGCGGTTGAGAGTACTTTAAAATTTAGCCCCTCGAATTGGATAACACTCAAATCCAGGGTGCCACCACCAAAGTCCAGAGTAAGCACCTTACCTTCACCAACATTTCCCATTTCCTGCAAATAACTGAGGGTTGCCGCAATGGGCTCTGGGTAGAAGGAAATCTGCTCGTAGCCTGCATACTGGGCAGCCTCGGTTAGACGAGACAGTCCAAGGTCGTTTTTGAATTGATCGTGACCTTCAAACTGTACTGGATGGCCAAAATGAACATCAAAGTGCTTTTCTGGTACTGCCTTCACCAGCGCTTTGCGAATATGAACAAGTACAGGGGTAATGAGTGCCACTAGCCTGAATGGATGCTCGAAAACCATCAGCCGTTTGATCGCTGCATTGCCCAGTAGCCGTTTTACACCTTGAAACAATCGACCCTGCATGCCCCGGTCAACAATGGCTTTACCGTATACATTGCTGGTGGACACCTCGTTTTCAGAGGTTGGATCATTAGCATCCCGCTCCTGAACCAGAATCTGCGCCTTGGCAACAACCTCCGGCGTCAGTTCAACAATCCTGTCTCGATTTTCCTCGATATACTGTTCAACCGCAGCATGGCCAGTTTTAGTTTTGAGCTCGCGATTCAGGTGAGTCGCAGTTGGCATGATCTGAATTGGAGGTTCCAACTCAACCATATGCACCTTCTCACCATCAAACCACGCCGCTGCCGAGTTCGAGGTACCAAAATCTAATCCGACACCAATCATAATTTACAGACAATGAGAATTTTGAGGGACGCTGATTGTAAAAAAAGCTGGTCATAAAGGCACCCCTAAATGACCAACTCAATCAACTAAATATCAATGATCCGCTAACTAGTTAACAGAGAAGCCCGCTGACTCGTAGCTACCGACAATCATAAATGAAGACCAGATGTAGGGATAACCCCATTCAGGAGAATCAAGCAGATCCAACTGCACCTGACGCAAGGCTTCTCGCGCTGGTTCACCAGCCAGGAGGCGATCATAAAAATCAGTCATCAATGCCTGGGTGCCAGCATCACTGACTTCCCAGAGTGAACTAATGACTTCTGCAACCCCGGCTTCCTGGAAGGAACGGCGCAAACCATAAACACCCTCCCCTTCATGAATTTCACCAAGTCCAGTTTCACAAGCAGAGAGAACCACCAGACGCGTACCTGAAAGGTTTAAGTCCAATACTTCGAGTGCAGTTAACACGCCGTCGTTGCTTGTATCGATATCGCCAAGAAACTGGGCATTGGTATTGATACCAGCAAAGGCAAGACCTGCTCGAAGCAAGGGATTGTCACCTGGTGGTGGCACATGGAATTCGGTACCACGCTGGGCCTTGAGAAGACGTTTACGTAGCGTATCGTCAGCTTTCAAGAAAAAGCCGTGGGTAGCAACGTGCAATATCTCAGGCGGTACAGTCATAGAAGACAACACCTGCTCCTGTGCGTTAGCACCAAAGAAGTTCTGGTTGGCGGCGTTATTATCTTCAACCTGCTCAATAATGATTCTGCCTTCTTCAGCAGCACCTGGTAGGGGATTAAAATTAAGCCCACGCAGACCGGTACCCGCACCTCGGATACCTAGCTTGAGTTGTGCTGAACGTCTACCCTCTGCTGCTTGCAGTACGTCCTTGCTGACAACTTCTTCTGAATCATAGTCTGGTCCAGCAACAACCAGGTATTGACCCCTGGCAAGCTTATAGTCATTTGGTAAGAGGTCTCGACCTGAGGTAAGCATGTGCAGGTCGTGGGTTTGAATCAGGTATTCCTCATCTTCATTTAACAGCGCGTTGAATGGCAGAATGTTAAGAATGCCATCTGGTACCAGATAGACATACTCAACATCGTCCAGGGCATCCATCAACGGCGCCCAGACCATGTCGTAACTGATCTGCCCAACTTCAAGTAGCTCATCTTCATCTGCGAGATCATCTTGAATAATCGATCGATACTCAATGACAGATGCTTCAACAGCTGATCTGTCTGGGTAGCCAACTAAACTGTAAGTCACATCACCATCTACCTTTGTAACTACTGCGGCTAACAACTTCGCTTCGCCCTTATCTTCATAGGCAAGAAAATCAACCAGTGCCGCGCCATCTCGCATGGTGGCCTCAAGCCGGTCAGTATTCGCACCCGCGATCGAGGTTCTAAATCGAACACTGGCACGGCCAAGTTCACCTTGTAGGTCGTTGACCTTTTGTTCCAATTCGTAGAGCACTTGTGTATGTCTACCTTGAGTCTCGGCGGTTGGACCTGAAAGTGTTTTTGCTGCAAGTTCTTTACGAGCACTTTCCAGAGCCGTGGCAAGATCCTTTAGCTTAGGATTTTCAGTCATGGTCGCGATCTGCTGAATTTCGGAAGTCACCTTGAGCAACAGACCCTTACGCTGCAAGCTGGCATCCACCAGACGCTTCGCTGATGCCTGATCATTAATTTTTGCTAACAAGGTCATATAGTCGTTGTACTCAGGACGATGTAGACGGATATAACCTTCCCGTGCATTTTCACCTGTGGTCCACAGCATGGTATCAAGGAAATCACTCCGTCTGGCGAAGCCGGTTTCTCGAAGCTCTACTGCAGCGTCAAGGTCACCTTCATTCTCTTTTACTTTGGCAAGATAGTTCAGAGCTTCGAAAGTGTATGGGTGAAGGTTGCCCAGTCGAGTTTCAGCAAGCGCTAGTGCATCTGTTAGCAACGCTTCTGCCTTGTCATTCCTGCCTTGATCGCCATAAACACCACCCAGGTCAATCATGGATCGAATCGTGTCCATATGTTCTGGCCCGAGGTTTTCGCGACGAAGCTTAAGCGCCATGGAAATATATTCTTCCGCTGAATCCAGTTCACCCATTCGCTTGTAAACTCGACCCAGGTTGTTCGTTGCCTTTAAAGTATTCTGATGATTGTCACCGAACAGGGTTTGCCATTGCGCCCTGACCTGCTCGAACAACATGGCAGACTCAGGGTAGTCCTCCATCAGCATATAGAGATAGGCAAGGTTATTGTTTACTGCGATGGTGCTGTTATGTTCCGCACCATATAGATGTTCCATCATGTCCCGGGACTTAATATAAAGTGGTTCTGCTTCCCGAAAGTTGCCCTGGCTTTCATGGAGCAGCGCAAGGTTATTACGAACATTCATGGTGTTCGGGTGATCCTCACCCAGGATTGCTTCCATATTCGCAAGCGTATCTCGAAGCAGTGGCTCTGCCTGATCATAAAGGCCACCAAGCTCGTAGATTTGACCGAGATTGTTGCTTGCAACAAGGGTCGAGGGATGGGTACTACCAAACAACTCTGTTAAGCCTTGCAGGGCTTCTTCATAGGTTGCTTCTGCATCTGCTAGCTTACCTTGTGCCTGATAGATAGAACCGAGTTCGAGTAAGGTGTTATAAACATTGGCTGGCACGGCTTGCCATGCCTTGACGCCATAATCGAGCACTTCTTCTGTGAGTAACTGTGCCTTGTCTAATTCACCTTCATTATTTAGCACCC
>CBDUKY010000071.1:0-10357 GCA_965367925.1 uncultured Pseudomonadales bacterium
GCTCTCGAATGCGCCGATTTACATTTTCAACGGCTTTTAATACGCCTTTACCAAGATAACGCAGCGGGTCCTTGTCGCGTAATTCGAGGGCTTCTCTCGAACCCGTCGATGCACCAGAGGGTACACAGGCAGATCCAACAGAACCGTCCTCTAGTTCAACATCAGCTTCGATTGTAGGGTTGCCACGTGAATCTAATATTTCACGGGCACGAATATCAATAATCTCTGTCACGTAAGACTCCAATCAGACAGGTTTCAACTCTGGCAGGTTGCTCGACTTCACAACGCCATCAATTTGTTTCAATAGAGACAGCAATGCCGCCATGCGCGCAAGTGGCCATGCGTTCGGACCATCGCTTAAGGCCTCATCAGGATTCGGGTGGGTTTCCATAAATATGCCATGAATCCCTACAGCAACGGCGGCTCGTGCAAGCACTGGTACCATTTCTCGTTGGCCACCAGACGTTGCCCCCTGACCACCTGGCAATTGAACGCTATGCGTCGCATCAAAAACCACGGGGCAACCAATTTGCTTCATCACCGCAAGGGAACGCATGTCCGAGACCAGGTTGTTATAGCCAAAGCTAACACCTCGCTCACAGACCATAATATTTTCATTGCCGGTAGCACGAGCTTTTTCATAGACGTGAACCATATCCCAGGGTGCAAGAAACTGACCCTTCTTGATATTGACCGGCAATCCGGTCGCTGCCACATTTTGGATATAGTTAGTTTGACGACATAGAAATGCAGGGGTTTGCAGTACAGAGACTACTTCAGCCACTTCATCTAAGGGCGTGTCTTCATGGACATCAGTTAACACGGGCACGCCAATCACATCCTTGACCTTTTGTAGGACTTTCAGCCCGGCTTCAAGGCCAGGACCACGAAAGCTACCATGGGAGGACCGATTCGCTTTATCAAAGGAGGACTTGTAAATCAGGTGAATCCCCAGCGCATCACAGTCTTCCTTTAGCTTCCCGGCTGTGTCGAGGGCCATTTGCTCAGATTCGACCACGCAGGTGCCGGCAATCAGGAAAAATGGCGAGTTGTCATTTACTTCAAAGTCACAAAGATTCATAGCTACCCGCGCCATTTAATAATTCGTTGATTTTAAATCATTTTTTACTTTGAAGCTTCGCTTATTTATCACCAGCAAAGCCATCAGCCTACTTTACCTTCTGGTAGGCCAGAGCGGCTTCGACGAAGCTTTTAAACAATGGATGCCCATCTCTGGGGGTCGAGGTAAATTCTGGGTGAAATTGACTGGCAATAAACCAGGGATGATCTGCAATTTCGATGACCTCAACCAGGCTATCGTCGCCTGATCGGCCGGCGATCCGCAACCCTGCTTGCTCTAGCTCTGGAATATATCGATTGTTCACCTCATAGCGATGCCGGTGCCGTTCTTTAATACTATCTGTGCCATAGATCTTGTGGGTAAGGGAATCGCAGCTGAGCTTACATTCCTGCTCGCCCATACGCATGGTGCCACCCAGATCCGAGTCAATGTCACGGGTCTCGATACTGCCGTCTTCATTTTGCCATTCTGTTATCAGGCCAATAATCGGATGACTGGTATTTGGATTATTTTCGGTCGTATCCGCATCTTCCATACCACAAACATTTCGTGCGAATTCAATAATGGCAGCGTGGAGGCCATAACAAATACCCAAATAGGGAATCTTGTGCTCCCTTGCATAGCCAGCCGCGGCAATCTTGCCTTCGAAGCCACGTGAACCAAAGCCACCGGGTACCAGGATTGCATCGGCATCCTTGAGCACATCGGTGCCATTGTCGATCAGGTCCTGGGAATCCACAAAGTTAATATCGACCCGGGTACTGGTATGAATACCCGCGTGGATAAGTGCCTCATTTAATGACTTATAGGCATCAAGCAGTTCCATGTACTTACCCACCATGCAAAGCTTGATGGTGTGTTTCTGTAGACGCTCTGCCTCAACGACTCGATGCCACTCACTGAGATCCGCAGGTGGACACTCAAGTCTCAATAGATCAACAACAATCTCGTCTAGATGCTGCTCGTGTAACAGAGATGGAATCTGATAGATGCTTTCCGCATCGACAAGCGGAATGACAGCTCTTGGTTCAACGTTGGTAAACAGGGCAATTTTTTCCCGCGAATGTTCGGGAATCTCATGATCAGATCGAACAATGAGGATATCAGGCTGTAAGCCAATAGAACGCAGCTCTTTGACTGAATGCTGGGTTGGTTTGGTTTTGGTTTCACCAGCTGTCGCTATGTAGGGCACCAGGGTCAAATGCATAAAGATGGCGTTCTTCGAACCGACTTCAAATCGAAGCTGTCTTGCTGCCTCAAGGAAGGGTTGAGATTCAATATCACCCACCGTACCGCCAATTTCAACGATTGCTACATCGCTATCCCCAGCACCTTCAATAATACGTTGCTTAATCATATCTGTGATATGTGGGATCACCTGAATGGTGGCACCGAGATAGTCACCACGGCGTTCTTTCGCAATCACGTCAGCATAAACCTGGCCGGTCGTGAAATTGTTCTTCTGGGTCATGGTGGTGCGAACAAAACGTTCGTAGTGACCAAGATCAAGGTCAGTTTCAGTACCGTCCACCGTGACATAGACCTCGCCGTGCTGGAGCGGACTCATGGTCCCTGGGTCTACATTGATATATGGGTCGAGTTTGAGCATGGTGATATTTAAACCACGTGCTTCCAAAATCGCACCAAGGGACGCGGCGGCTATGCCTTTTCCTAATGAGGAAACGACGCCTCCGGTTACAAATATAAAGCGAGTCAAGTGAGCTCCCATCTAGAACTGCTAGTACAGAATAATAAGGTCAGAGGGTCTGACCGAGATGGGGTTGTAGATTAACACTCATGCCTGACTCGCTCAATCTGAATTTGCCGAATTCAGCAAATCTGGCGTTTATTTCAGGTCGCGCTCCTCGGCGCTACTGTCTCAATATGCCAATCCAGGTACCAGCCCTGGGCTGATTCCGGGGCAAGATATTCATTCGACACCAGCATTGGGATATCCCATTGCTTCATGCCACAAAATCCAATCAGCTGATTCTGAAAATAAATCAATGGATAATGATCCCGTAAGAATACAGGCACATTATTTTCCTGAAACAAATTCTTGAGGGAACGATTTTTATCCAATCGAACCTTCTCGCCTCCCTGACGACAACCAATCGTTAACATCTTTGGCTCAAGGACTATGCCACGCCGCCCCTCACTTTTCTCGGCAGTCATGACTCCTGGACCAAAATTCAGCTTACCCTCTGACAAGGAAGCCCTGGTTTTCGCTGGAGCACCCAATTCACAATATCGATAGATGTGTTGCTGAAATCGCTGCAATCGAACTGGCTGACATGCTAACAAAGGGGCTGATTCTGGTGAATCTGCGGATTCTTTAAGAGTCAAAATATACTGTTCAAGAGATTTATCAGTTACCCCCGACTGAACTCCAGCTTCATCAAGCCAATGCCGAAGAAGCAATTTCTGGCGCAATTCAGGCAATTGCAAAAATCCATCAAGGGTAAGCTGACCCTCTTTCGCACGCAGCCTCGACAGGTCTTTTTCTACAATAGAATCAATGAGTTGCTGATATCCCTCAGTTCTCTCAAGACTTGAATCCAGCGCCTCACCAAGTTTCGGCCAGCGACGTTTTAAGCCGGGCACCACTTCATGGCGCAAATAATTCCTATCGAAACTAGTGTCATCATTCGACTCATCATTCACCCAGACCAGACCTTCAGCTTGCGCGTATGCATCAATTTCAATCTTTGGCACGCTTAATAAGGGCCGCAACAACTGACCTGAACCAAGCGGTCTGGTCCGCGGAATACCTTGAATACCAAATGGTGCGTGCCCTCTAACAAGATTAAATAGCACCGTCTCTATCTGGTCATCCTGATGATGAGCCATCAACAAGACATCATCAGCCTGTAGTAGTTGATCAAACACCTCATAGCGAGCGTCCCTGGCATTCGCTTCAACACTACCCTTAGAACTTACGTTGACCCTGGTGCTTTGCAAGGGTACATCAAGACTATCGCAGACGGCTTCACAGTGTTGTTGCCACTGGTCTGCCAATTTACTTAGACCATGATTTACATGAACAGCCATGATCGACAGCGACAGCTTGACCTTCAGGTAATGAAGCAAGACGTGGGAATCTACGCCACCGCTATAGGCAACAATGAGCCTGCCTTTGGTGGATTCTATAGCGTGCAAGTCTTCAGTAGACAGCATGAAATACCCAACAATTAGTTCGAGGGGCTAATAATCTAATACAACACCTTCAGCACCATATCGGTTGCGCAGGTTTTCGATCAGATCATCATCAGGCATCACTCGCCAGGCATCGCCAAGATTAACCTCAGCTTCAGCTCTGGCATGGATATAGGCAATAGCGACTGGACAACCTTGCCCCGGCATACCCTTAAAGGGCTTTAGAATATCTGCTAGTTCATCGGTAAAATTGTCGCCGAGGTCGTCACCGACAAGCTTTAGTTTTAAGCGCTTAACGGAGCGTTCTCTTGCTTCAACAATGTCATAAATCTCAGATGCGCGCATCCGGATACCACCAGTAAAATCATCCACGCTAGTTGCACCTTTGCATACAACAACCGCATCTTTACGCAGCTTACTATGGTGGGATTCAAACAAATCGCCAAATACCGAGATCTCTATCCTACCGCTTCTATCATCGAGGGTAACAAAAGCAATGGTTTCTCCCTTTCGCGATTTCATGGTTCGCATACCAACGATCAGCCCGACAACCGTCTGGTCATCTTTGCCGACACGCAGGTCGACAATTCTAGAACGACTCAAATGTTTGAGTTCTTCCTTATAAATATCAATGGGGTGACCCGTTAAATAGAGCCCAAGGGTGTCCTTTTCCCGGCCAAGCCGTTCTTTGAATGGCAACTTTTTCAGGCCAGCAAAATGATTGTAAGGGCAGTCTGACGAGTCATCATGCATTAACCCCTCACCAAATAAATCCATCACACCGCGGTCCTGGTTACGGACCTTTTGCTCTGCAACCTTAACCGCGTCTTCATAATTAGCAATCAGCAAGGCGCGACGATAGTCAATGTCCTGCTGGGCTTCAGTTTGACCATTAAATACTGCTAGCTGATCCAGCGCGCCACTACCAATCAGCGCTTCAATAGATCGTTTGTTGATCCTTCTGCTATCGACCCGCTCACACAGGTCATACAGATCCTTAAATGGTCCATCAGCTTCCCGGCTTTCTACAATGGCATCTACAGGCCCCTCGCCCATACCTTTGATAGCACCAAGACCGTAGACAATACTTTTTGAGGTATCAGCTACAAACCTGAATTCACCGCGATTTACATCAGGCGGCGAAATTGGAATGCCCATTTCTCGACATTCCTCGACATTGATGACCACCTTGTCCGTGGTCTGCATATCCGCAGACAATACCGCCGCCATAAAGTCCGCCGGGTAGTAATGCTTGAGCCAGGCTGTCTGGAATGCAACCAACGCGTAGGCGACAGAGTGCGGTTTGTTAAAACCGTAGCCAGCAAATTTTTCCATAATGTCGAAAATGCGCCCTGCCTGCACCTTATCGACATTGTTTTCCACCGCACCGGCAACAAAAGTGTCTCGCTGCTTGGCCATTTCTTCTGGCTTCTTTTTACCCATGGCGCGGCGGAGTAGATCCGCATCGGCAAGGGAATAACCTGCCAGCACCTGGGAGATCTTCATGACCTGTTCCTGATAGAGCATGACGCCGTAGGTATCTTTCAAGACTGGCTCAAGACTAGGATGAAGAAAATCAACTTCCTCTTCACCTCGCTTTCGCTTGATAAAGTCTGGTGCCAGTTCCAGCGGGCCAGGTCGAAAAAGTGCAACCAATGCAACAATGTCGCCAAATCTATCTGGCTTCACCTGCTTGATCAGATCCTTCATCCCTCTCGATTCTAACTGGAACACTGCCGTGGTTTTTGCCGCGCGTAGATCGGCGTAGATTGCCGGGTCTTCCAGATCAATGGTGGAGATATCAATAGGCGCTTCACCATTGATCGCCTTGCGCTTATTAACGCTCTTAACTGCGTTATCAATAATCGTCAGGGTACGCAAACCCAGGAAATCAAACTTTACTAGACCCGCTTGTTCAACATCATCCTTGTCGAACTGGGTCATAAAAGAATCACCATTCTCATCACAGTAGATAGGTGAGAAGTCGCTAATCTTTGTCGGCGCAATCACAACACCACCAGCATGCTTACCGACATTTCTGGCAAGGCCTTCAAGCTTAAAGGCCATTTCCATAATTTCGCCAACCTCTTCATTGCTTTCAACAAACTCACGCAGCAGGGGTTCTGTTTCCAGCGCTTTGCTCAGGGTCATCCCTGGATCAAAGGGAATCAGCTTCGAGAGCTTGTCCGCAAGCCCATAGGGCTTACCCTGGACTCGCGCCACATCGCGCACCACCGCCTTTGCTGCCATGGTGCCAAAGGTAATAATCTGCGAAACCGCATTTCGACCGTAGAGCTCAGATACATGTTGAATAACCCGGTCACGACCATCCATGCAAAAGTCGATATCGAAATCCGGCATGGATACCCGTTCAGGATTTAGAAATCGCTCAAATAGCAGGTCATATTCCAGTGGGTCGACATCACATATCTTCAGCACATAGGCAACCAGAGATCCAGCACCAGAACCACGACCGGGACCAACTGGAATATCGTTTTCCTTCGCCCACTGGATAAACTCCATGACAATCAAGAAATAGCCAGGGAATCCCATGTCATTGATGACTTTCAATTCAAAAGCTAATCGATCGTCATAGGCTTTGCGCTTTTCTGCATAGTCCGGGTCTGACTTATCGAGGATCTTTGACAGCCTCTCATCCAGTCCTTGCTCAGATACTTCACAGAAAAAGCTCTCGGTGGTGTAACCCTCTGGGACTGGATACTCGGGTAGGAAATACTTACCGAGCTGAATATTGACATTACAACGTCTGGCAATTTCAACGGTGTTCTCTATGGCCTCAGGAATATCCGAGAAAAGCGCACTCATTTCATCAGGGCTTTTTAGATACTGCTCCTCGGTGTAGCGCCTCTCTCGCCTTGGATCATCAAGGGTTCTGCCTTCATGAATACAGACTCTCGCTTCGTGAGCCTCGAACTCTTCCTTCTCCATAAAGCGTACGTCGTTTGTGGCGACAACGGGGCAATCAATTTTCTGGGCAAGTTCGACAGCCTGATGGATGTATTCTTCTTCCCCTTCCCGACCGGTACGGTGTAATTCCAGATAATAGCTATCCGGGAAGATTGCCATCCATCTTTCTGCACACTGCTGGGCCAGATCATTTTTACCGGCTAGCAATAACTTACCTACATCACCCTGGCGACCTGCAGATAGGGCGATCAAACCTTCCGCCTGCGCTGCGATCCAACTGACATCTAACTGCGCCTTACCTTGTTGCTGCCCTTCAAGATAGGCCCTGGAAATTAGCTCAGACAGATTTCGATAACCAACATCATTTTTGGCAATGAGCACTAGCGGTGTTGGCGGTTCATTCTCAATATCAGATTTTACCCAGACATCAGCAGCAACAATGGGCTTTACACCGGCATTGGTCGTTGCATTGTAAAACTTAATCAGTGCATAGAGGTTGTTGATATCAGTTAACGCAACCGCCGGCATCTGCATTTCTGCGGTGGCTGCGGCAAGGGGCTTGATTCGCACCATACCGTCGCTTAGGGAGTACTCAGAGTGGATGCGAAGGTGGACGAATGTATGACTCATTGATGAGTTTTGTTAAATCCAGAGGGAGGTTTTAGTTGCCAAACATGATAGCCGAGGCACGACACAAACGAAACAAATGCCTGATGAATTGGCCGCTTTATGTTCGATGAATTCGCCGGTCCGGCAAATTGAATATAGCTAGCTTCCAGCAACTTCTGGCTTTGCTGAAAGCCGCGCCAGATTTTCCTGATGGCGACCACGATCTATACGATAGCTGGAGACAATCCCCAGGGCCACAAGATTCAACCCGCAATAGACTGGTAGAAAAATGATCGCGAGATCAAACCGTATCTGCGCTGTGACATCATCCACACTGGTAATCCCATCCAGCCCCACAAGGGAGACAATGGTGCCAGCAGCAACGATGCCACCAGCGGAAATTGCCTTACCGGCAAAACTTCTCGCCGCATAGAAAAGCCCCTCGGAGCGGCGTCTGGTTGCAACCTCACTGTCTTCCACAACATCTGCCATCATGGAGTCGAACATCACCCCACTAATAATCGTGCAGATGACTTCTACCACCACAATGCCACTGTAGAGATACAGTGAGAGCCAACTACCGAGAGCTGGCCAGAAGTCTACTAGCACCAGCAGGTATGGAATTGGGTAAAGTCCAATATTCAGCAAGATAGCGGTAATTGCTGCCCCCTTCTTACCAAGACGGCTGCCAAGCCAGGGGGCGAACCAGTATGCGGCGAACGGAGAGACCAGCACACACATGCCAGTAAAAGCGATCTGCGGTCCGGTGAAAGCAAAGAAGTAGGTTGTATTGTAGATATATAGTGCCATGCCGAGACCAGCGGCAACACCAACAGTTAGACCATAGAAAAACAGCGCAGCAAAGCTACGGTTTCTGATGGATTGGAATATCTGGGCAATTTCTCTGGATATCTCCCGAAACCGAAAGGTCTCCTTTGGAACTGGCAATTGTGCCGCCGCCCGCTGGGTACCCAGGGTGGATAGCAGTATGACAACTGCCATCAAAAAGGCACCTACTGTGGCATAGATGGTATAGCCGGTCTGAACCCCTACACCATAGGCACCTACCCACCACATAAAGTTAATTGAATGAATGCCATTACCCCCATACCAGCCAAAGGCATGACGAAGTGCCAACCACTTGTTGCGTCGATCATAGTCCTGCTCCAGATCTGGCAGCAGTGCTGTTGATGGTACTTCGAATAGGGTCGTTCCAGTACGAATAATCAAAGCGAGTACAAGCACATACCAGAACGCATTGGCTTCGCTGATCGTTATCACCGGATTAAATAAGGCATAAAACGACAAGGGCAGCACAAGCAACGAGACATACATAAAGGGATGACGGCGACCAAGCCTACTATGTGTTTTATCAGACCAATGGCCAAGCAATAGATCCGATATCGCATCCCAGATCATCGCGATAGCAAGGGCCCAGGATGCAAGATAGCCCGGTAAGCCGAGCACTTGATTGGCATAAATTAACAGCAGATAGCTAAAGGCATTGTTTTTTATGCCATAGGCGAGCGCAGCCGATCCGTAAAACCAGTAGATCGGCTGCTGCTCAAGGGGCTTACTAGAAATAGATGTTTCTCCGCCTGAACCGCGGACACCAGGCCCGCGGAATCAACAATTGAGACTGTTAGTTAAAACGCCAGGTCAAAGTTGCTGAATAGTAGGCGGGGTCACTGACACGGGTTAACCCTGCTGAAGTATTATTCAAGAGGTAGAGTTCATCATTGATGTTGCTACCCTCTACGAAGAAGGACCAGCGCTTGGCCGCCAGACCCAGGCGCGCATTAATTCGCTCAAAGTTATCTAGCTCAACCGCTGGACCACCACCCGCTGGTGGTAGTTCTTGATTGCCACCACGTTCAGATATCCACGAGGCTACCGCAACGAAATTAATACCATTTCCAATAGGTAGTGGTACGTTGTAACGCGAACTAACTTTCCATTGTTTTGGACGCAAGTGGTTAAGTGATGCACCGAGCACACCTAGATTTGCTGGAGATACATCAGACCGAATCGATTCAATTGAACCTAACTGCCTTGAAAAACCGATTGTATTTCGAAGTTCTCCACTGCCAAGATAAGTTTTTGACTGAAGCTCTATCTCATAGCCCCAGGCATCCACATCTCCAATATTATCGATAAAGAATGAGGTACCTGATGCGAGACCGTCTTGACCTGTTGGATTTACCTCTATTCGAGAACCATCCGGGTTATAACCAAGCGGTTGAAAGGTATCTGGATCAAGATAAGGACAAAGGTCTGGGCACCCATTGGTGGTGGTATTCAGGAAGTCTTTATATTCAGTCTGGAATAACGCCACATTGAGCGACATCTGATTGTGGAACCAACGGCTTTTAAAGCCAATCTCGTAAGTTAATGATTCTTCTTCGAGATAGGTGGGCTTTACCGCAAACGCATCTGAAGGCAGGCCTGCAGACAAGTTCAGTCCACCATGGCGATAAGATGACCCGGCTTTTGCATACACTAGCGCCGAGGAAAGCATCTCAGGTAACTGCTCAAACTCCCAGGTTGCTGTCACTGCCCAGGGCACGTTTTTGTAGTCATCAC
>CBDUKY010000072.1:0-10323 GCA_965367925.1 uncultured Pseudomonadales bacterium
TGGATGTATCAGCACCCCATGAGGTGATGTTGGTGCTGGATGCGACGACCGGTCAGAACGCAATTTCACAAGCAACTGAATTTCAGCAAGCCGTTGATGTCACCGGTGTTACCTTGTCGAAACTCGACGGTACCGCAAAAGGTGGGGTGATCTTTGCCATAGCCAAGCAGCTAAAGCTGCCAATTCGCTACATTGGTGTTGGCGAAAAGATCGATGACCTCCGCCCATTTACGGCCGGTGAATTCGTTGATGCCCTTTTTGAAAATTGAGCTTTACAATATTTTTTATCGCATCGCAGATAGCAGGTTTGTCTAAAATGCATCATCGATCCAGGAAACGCCTTCTTACCGCATGATCAAATTTGACCAGGTTAGCAAACGATATCCCGGCGGCAAGGAAGCCTTAAGTGGGGTGAACTTTGAGTTGGATGATGCCGAAATGGCATTTCTAACTGGTCACTCTGGTGCGGGGAAGAGCACCCTACTCAAGTTAATGATTTTGATGGAGCGACCGAGTCAGGGGCAGGTATTTATTCACGGTCAAAATCTAAATCGACTAGGCCGGCGGCATATCCCAGAGCTGCGACGGGGTGTTGGCGTGGTATTTCAAAACCATCAATTACTCTTTGATCGCACGGTGTTCGACAATGTTGCATTGCCGCTACTGGTTTCTGGTTATCAACCAAGAGAGGTCGGTCGTCGTGTGCGAGCAGCGCTGTCAAAGGTTGGACTTGCGGATAAAGAAAAACGCTTTCCCGTCGCCTTATCTGGCGGTGAGCAACAAAGAGTTGGCATTGCCCGCGCCGTGGTCAATAAACCACCGTTACTACTAGCAGATGAGCCAACCGGAAACCTTGATCCTGAGTTGTCTGCAGAAATCATGGAATTATTTCGGCAGTTTAACCAGGTTGGCGTGACGGTTTTGATTGCGACCCATGACCTGATGTTGGTTAAGCAGATGGGTTTGCGAGAACTCACCATTTCTGAAGGGCGGATTACAGGCTGATGAGTAAGGGCGCGAAAACGACCAGAGCAGGTGCCAGCACTTTTCGGCCTGGCATTACGGATCTTACCCGGGGGATGTTACGCCACCATCGTCAGGCATTCTGACAAACATTTAACAACCTGATTGATGCATGGCTAACGAGCCTGATGACCTGGCTGGTGATCGGAATTGCGCTCGCCCTGCCAGCTATCCTTTATATTCTACTATCGAATCTGGTTCTGCTGGGCGGTAACTGGGATGGCAAACCTAGAATGAGCTTGTATCTCAAGCAAGAGGTGACCGGGGTTTCGGGAGAGGCGCTGGTGGCCAGACTCCGGGATAAACCAGAGGTTGCAGCGTTACGGTACATTAGTCCGGAAGCTGCTTTGGCTGAATTCCAACAGAATTCAGGGTTTTCTGACGTGCTGGCGAGTTTGCCCGGTAATCCATTGCCGGCGGTTATCGAGCTGACACCAGCTGAGGTATCGACTGCTGAGTTAAGACTGCTTGTGACGCAGCTAGAAGGTTTACAAGAGGTGGACAGGGTCAGTGTCGATATCGCCTGGCTTGAGCGGCTCCATGCGCTTTTAACCCTCGGTCAGCGATTCGTAACAGCCCTTGCCATGTTCCTTGGTCTCGGCGTGGTGCTGGCAATTGGCAATACGATTCGCCTCGCGATAGAGAATCGTCGGTCGGAGATTGAAATTGTAAAGCTAGTCGGTGGTACCGATGCTTATGTGCGGCGGCCATTTCTATACCTTGGATTCTGGTATGGCGCTGGCGGTGCCCTGCTGGCCTTTTTGATGGTGCAAGTGAGCCTTTTGTTTCTCAGCTCACCGATAGAGCGGCTCCTGCATTCTTACCAGAATCAGTTTCAGCTCAGCGGGCTTGGTCCTGCTGAAAGTCTGTTGTTATTCCTTGTAGGTACTGGTCTTGGGTCCCTTGGGGCTGCTGTTGCTGTTAGTAGGCACTTACATACAATAGAGCCAAAATAACACTGTATCTAAACTTTTAGCGGGATTCGCAGTCTTAGGGTCTGGGTGATAGAATCCGCAGCCCTTAAGTGTGAACTGATTTATGAGCACAAATATCCAACCCATTGATGTCTTGTCTCCGGGTGCAAACCTTGAAGCCTACATTCAATCGGTCAATAACATTGCGCTATTGAGCGCCGAGGAAGAAGCCGACCTCGCGCAGCGTTTGTATTATGAAGATGACGTCGATGCTGCTCGCCTTCTGGTCATGGCGCATCTGCGGTTCGTTGTCTATGTTGCGCGTTCCTATTCAGGCTACGGCTTGTCTGAGGCTGATCTGATTCAGGAAGGCAATGTTGGGCTTATGAAAGCAGTCAAGCGGTTCAATCCGGAGTTTGGTGTCCGACTAGTGTCCTTTGCGGTGCATTGGATCAAGGCGGAAATGCACGAATTTATTTTGAAGAACTGGCGCATCGTCAAGGTTGCGACAACCAAGGCCCAGCGAAAATTATTCTTCAATCTGCGTAGTTCAAAAAAGCGTCTAGGTTGGATGAATGATCAGGAAGTAAATTTCGTTGCTGGTGAGTTGGGTGTTGAGCCTCATCATGTGCGGCAGATGGAAGGTAGGCTAGCTTCTCACGATGAATCCTTTGATCTTGCACCAGGAGACGATGAGGATGCTATTCGACCTGCTCAGTACCTGGAGAATGCTGAAGGTAATCCGGCAGAAATTGTCGAATACCAGCGCAAATTGATCGGCGAGCAGCAACAGTTGCGAGAAGCGTTTTCAGAATTGGATCAACGAGCCCAGGAGATAGTCAGGCGCCGTTGGTTAAGTGATGAAAAATCAACGCTACATGAATTAGCGGCAGAATTTAATATTTCAGCCGAACGTGTTCGCCAGCTAGAGCAGAACGCACTGAAGAAGCTTCGTTTAAAACTGATCCCCTAGGTGCAAACACGATTGCACTGGCTCTGATACCTATGACCCGTCTTATTCTTGTTTTTGCAGCCACAAGCGGCCTGATTAGCGTGGCACTAGGTGCTTTCGCTGCACATGGACTTAGAAATCGCTTGCCGGAAAATTTACTACACGCTTTTGAAACCGGTGTTCAATACCAGTTTCTTCATAGTCTGGCGTTACTATTTTGTGGCCTTGCGCTGTTGCAGTTTGAAAAGCACTGGACCTTGACCTTCGCCAGCTATGGTTTTATGGCAGGTATTCTTCTATTTAGTGGCAGCCTATATCTGTTAGCGCTGACGGGCATGAAATGGCTCGGGCCTATTACGCCCCTGGGTGGCGTATGTTTTATTGTCGGTTGGGCTTTTCTGGTGGCGGGTGCGTGGCAACTAACGAAATAAATATGGAGCGTCGGGAAATCAGGAGTTACGTCATTCGTGAAGGTAGAATGACCCCTGGGCAGAAAAAGGCGCTCGAGGATTTCTGGCCAGTCTATGGACTTGATATTGAGGCTGGGAAAATATCTTCGAAGATCTTTGGGGCTGACCAGCCACTGGTGGTAGAAGTTGGATTTGGTATGGGCGATTCATTGTTTGAGATGGTTAGCCAGACACCGGATCAAAACTTTATCGGTATTGAGGTTCACAAGCCCGGCGTGGGTCACCTGCTAAAGCTGGCTGGCGAACACGGGTTAGAAAACCTTAAGGTTTTTAGAGCCGATAGCATTGATGTGTTTGAACAGGCAATTCCTGATCGAAGTCTAGACAAGGTGCAAATTTTCTTTCCCGATCCCTGGCACAAAAAGAAACACCATAAACGTCGATTGATTAATCCAGACTTCGCCGCCCTGCTGGCCCGAAAAATTAAATCCGGTGGGATCGTTCATATTGCAACGGACTGGGAACCCTATGCTGAGGTGATTCGTGAAGTGTTTGCTAGCTGGCAACCTTGCGAGGTGCCGCCAAGGGTGACAACCAAATACGAACGGCGTGGCTTAAAGCTTGACCATCGGGTCACAGACCTTGCTTATCAGGTTAGCTAGTCATCAACTAGCATCAATAATTCGTTTAAGTACTGAAGGCCAACATCAGTTGGTCTGACTCTATTCTCAATTGTCTCAAGCAATCCTTTTCCAACAGCGCGATTGATAAATGCTGTCAGAGCTGAAGTTGGCAAGCCAGTTCGCTCGGTTAGCAAGGCTTTTTCAAAGCCACTATTCAGCCGTAAATTATTTAGCAGAAACTCAAGTAATAGCTCATCTTTTGCCACGGTTTTTTCCCGGGATTTCGGTACCTGCAGATAGTCTTTCGGTAACCGGGTCTTTGCGTGTCGTAAGCAAGTGATATCACTTGATACAGCATCAGCCGGGTATGTCACCTTGCCATGGGCACCTGCACCAATACCAATATAGTCACCGAACTGCCAGTAGTTAAGATTGTGCCGGGCCTGCTTGCCTGGTTTCGCGAAAGCGGAAATCTCATAGCGCTGGTAGCCCTCTCTCGTGAGCAATACCAGGCCTTCCTGGTAAATTTGCCACAGGGCATCTTCGTCAGGCAGCGCTGGTGGTTTGCTATAGAAGATCGTATTGGGCTCAATAGTTAGCTGATACCAGGAAATATGCTCGGGTTGAAGATCAATGGCATGTTGCAGATCAAATAGTGCCAGAGACTCAGATTGCTCTGGTAAGCCGTGCATAAGATCGAGATTGATATTGTCGAAACCTGCATCACGGGCAGCCTTAAATGCGTCGACGGCTTCATTGCTAGAATGTATTCGGCCTAACAAGTTGAGTTGTTGTTGGCCGAAGCTCTGAACACCAAGACTTAGTCGGTTTACACCTGCTGCCCGATAGCCAGCGAAACGCAGGTACTCGGCACTGCCTGGGTTTGCCTCCATGGTGATTTCAATATCTTCAGCAAATTGAACCTGCATGGAAAGTTGTTTCAAAAGGCGATCGATTGCTTCAGCAGTAAACAAACTAGGTGTGCCACCACCCATAAAGATGCTTGAAATCTGCCGACCTTGCACCCCCTTTAACTCGTTAGAAAAGTCGGCGAGCAAAGTATCAACATAAGCTTGTTCAGGTATTTCGCCCCCAGTCTCGTGTGAATTGAAATCGCAGTAGGGGCACTTCCTGGTACACCAGGGAAAATGAATATAAAGAGAAAGCGGAATGGTCAAAGTTGTGCCAGTTGAATCTTTAACTCGGCAAGCGCCTGGCCCCGGTGACTTATCGCGCGCTTTTCTTCAACGGTTAATTGCGCAACAGTCTTATCAAGATGGGGAACGTAAAAAAGTGGATCATAACCAAAACCCTGATCGCCTTTTGGCGCAAGGCCAATCACCCCTTCAAAAGTGCCAGACGCAATCACTGGCATAGGATCAAGAGCGTGTCTCATATAAACGATAACGCAGCGGTATCTTGCAGTGCGTTGGGTCATATCATCGCTAACCGGTTCCATCGCTTCGAGTAGCTTAAGGTTGTTCGAAGCATCCGTTGCATCTTCGCCTGCATACCGCGACGAATAGATGCCTGGCTGACCATTTAAAAAATCTACTTCCAGGCCGGAGTCGTCTGCGATCGCTGGTAATCCGGAAATCTGCGCACTGTATCTTGCCTTGATAATGGCATTTTCAACAAAGGTAGTACCAGTTTCCGGCGGGCTATCGATGCCGAAATGCGCAGCGGGAAAGACATGAAAATCAGCGGGCAAATTGTCTTCAAGTTCGGCGATTTTTTTCTGGTTGTTACTACCGAGTACGATATCCATAACTAGTATTGCCTGGCGAATTCTAAGTGGTACACGTCAGTTTGATTGAGGGGTTGGATGTCAATTGAGAACTTTAAGCTGTCTCTTTCATCGATGATCTGGTTGGCCAGATAGTAGACAGCGCCTTGTTCGATGACCTCATCAAACTCCATTTGAAATAGCTGATTTAGCAGGTTCCTGTTAGTACCGCGAATGATTGCCCGGACCGGTTTATTGTTCTTACGAACAGTGATGTTCGTCACAATGCGATTTTTTGAACGGGTAATCTTGTGAGCATCCGCAACAGTCTGGGGAATCAATAGACTATTAAAAGTCGTGTAGTGGATATCAAAACCTTGCCATGAAACAACTTCCGCCTGGCAGGCAGAGGCAAGCAGCCAGTTCGCAAGTAGGAAGGCAAGACCAGGGCGTCTCGGCTTAAGCATCACGCAGCGCATCCGGTAGCTCGGTTGTGTCAAGAATCCGCAAGGTTTTAACCTTCCCGTGGCTACCCTTTTCTATCAGAACCCTTGATGGGGCAACTCGAAACAATTTGGCGATAAATTTCTGCAAGTGTTTGTTCGCCTTGCCGTCAATAGGGGGCGTGGTGAGTTTGACCTTGAGATGGTCTCCATTTGCTTCTGCTTTATTGAGCGACGAACCTGGTGAGACCCGGACCCTGAGGATCACATCAGTGCTGGTCACTTCGTAAAAACTCATGCTGGCATCCGGAATATCAGCTGTTAGCTTACAAACCCAGAATCAATCCTGGTGGAATCCCAAGCATATGTGCAAGGGGCGCGATAACCAGAATGTTGTCAATAATATTGATAAAAACAAATACCAGAATAATGGAAAAATCGATACCGCCCATGGGTGGTAAGAGCTTTCTAGCTGGTGCACAAATGGGCTCAACGATCTGGTTTACAAGCGACAATGCTGGATGGCTTGAATAGGGCGCAATCCAACTCGCAATGACCATAACAATCAAGGCAAAGAAATAAATATCGAATATGATCGAAAATAAACCGAGTAGTACCCAGGGAATATAGACTGGCATAAAGATAGGTGCGCCCCAGAGCTTCATAATGAGCATCACCGCGACTAGCTGCACAATAAAAGCGACGCCAAGGGTGGCAAAGTCGACACCATAGATGGTCGGTAACACAGGCCTGATGGGTCTGATTGCCGGGTCAGTGATCTTTACAATGGCCTGACAAATTGGGTTGTAGTAGTCAGCCCGGGAAACCTGCATGAGAAACCGCAGCATCACCACGATGGTATAGAGCCCGAAAAATGTCTGGATAAGATAAACACCAGCGTTTGCTAAGTTCTGAGTCATTAAATCTACCTGTTTATGGTGATATCTGGCTTAGAGGCTATTTGCCCAGGGGGAATTATAACGAATTCATTCACCCGATAGTGCTTTTGACCGTTCATAGGCGGCTTGCATGGCATCTGAAAATGCCTCTGCGAGTCCTGCCTCATTTAATTTATCGAGCGCGGCAGCAGTTGTGCCGCCAGGTGACGTGACATTTTCCCGAAGCGTGGTGATCGGCAGGGTGGATTCATAGGCCATGGTGGCCGCACCAAGCGCGGTTTGTAACACAAGTTGCTTGCTGGTTTCTGGGTCTAAACCCAGTTCTATCGCAGCCGCCTGCATGACCTCGATAACCCGGAAAAAGTAGGCAGGTCCACTTCCTGAAACTGCCGTGACCTGATCAAGAAGTGCCTCATCTTCAAACCATGACACAGCGCCAACACTGGCCAGAATTCCCATGACCTCTTCCTTGCCAGCAGCGGACACATGTGCATTGGCAAAGAGACCTGTCATACCTAGATTAACGAGTGCTGGCGTATTTGGCATACAACGGACAATCGCCGCATCTCGGCCTAACCACTGGGCAAGTGATCCGGTCGAAATACCTGCCGCAACACTGACGAAAATTTTACCCTCGTGGGCTGGTGCGAGAGCTTTGCAAATTTCTTGCATCATATTGGGCTTAACGCAGAGCAGGACAATATCTGCATCTTTGATAGCTGCCAGATTATCCGTGGTTGTCACGACCGTATCGGGTAACTTCGCGAGTTGTTCTGGCATAGGGTCAGCCGCTGTGATTTTGGACGTGGTGGCACTGGCAAGTACGCCACCCATAATTGCCTGGGCAATATTGCCGGCGCCGATAAAGGTAATATTATTCATTGATTCTCGTTACTCATGGCTGGTTTGCAGCCGAAAAATGTAGATGGCGAAACTCGCCGTGACCTAGTCGCGACTGCCAAACAGTCTGGTGCCTATCCTAACCCAGGTAGCACCTTCCAGGATGGCAGCACCAAGGTCTGAAGACATGCCCATGGAAAGATCCGTGAAACCTGGTAGCTGATACTGTGTCTTTAACGTCTCCAGGAGTTCAGCAAGTCGGTGAAATGGTTCTCTCTGGGCCTGGAGGTTGTCCCTGGGTGCAGGAATGGCCATAAGCCCCCTCACCTCTAACATGGGTAGTCGACTGATTTCTTCAATAGCCTGGGTCAAACTTTCCTGACTAAAACCTGATTTACTCTCTTCAAGATCAATATTAACTTGTAGGAAGACTTTCAGCTTACCTCTTTCAGTTGGTCGCTGCTGGTTTAGCCGGGTCGCTATCTTGAGGCTGGATACCGTATGGACCCAGTCAAAATTTTCAGCAATCGGTCGGGTCTTATTGGATTGTATGTGGCCAATGAAGTGCCAGATGGGTGGTTTGTCACTGGTCTGGAAGTGTTCGATCTTCTCCATTGCTTCTTGTAGATAATTCTCACCAAAATCTCTTTGGCCAGCGTCAATGGCTGCCTGCAATAGCGAAACAGGCTTGGTCTTGCTCACAGCGAGGAGGTTTACAGCCGAAACCTGGCGGCCAGCATCGAGTGTGGCAGTGGCAATCTCGGCCTTGAGGGTCTTCAGATTCATTGGGATGTTGCTAGCAATGGCGGTCACAGGCAGAAAGATGGTGGTTTATTGACGTGTTCGATAATACTATTAACCGCTAGCAAGCGCGTTGAATTTCTTGAGGAATAGATCATGGACATTACAGAACTACTCGCCTTCAGTGAGAAGCAAGGTGCATCTGACCTGCATCTGTCGGCTGGATTGCCCCCAATGATTCGCGTTGACGGCGATATTCGAAGGATCAACTTGCCTGCATTGGACCATAAGGAAGTGCATTCTTTGATCTATGAGATCATGAATGACAAGCAACGAAAGGACTTTGAAGAGTTCCTGGAATGTGACTTCTCCTTCGAGGTGCCTGGTGTTGCGCGCTTCCGGGTCAATGCCTTTAACCATAACCGTGGTGCAGGTGGCGTATTTCGAACCATCCCATCTAAAGTCTTAAGCATGGAAGAACTGGGCATGGGGGGGGTCTTTCAGAGTATTGCAGAAACCCCGCGGGGTCTTATTACTGTGACGGGACCAACAGGCTCTGGTAAGAGTACGACCCTTGCGGCGATGATGGACTACATTAACGACAATCGTTACCAGCATATCCTCACAGTTGAAGACCCAATTGAATTTGTCCACGAGAGCAAAAAGTGTCTGGTTAACCAACGTGAGGTCCACAGGGATACCCTGGGTTTTAATGAAGCCTTGCGTTCAGCCCTTCGGGAAGACCCGGATATTATTCTGGTTGGGGAGATGCGAGACCTTGAGACGATTCGGCTGGCACTAGAAGCTGCGGAAACAGGTCACATGGTGTTCGGAACCCTGCACACCTCATCAGCAGCCAAGACCATTGACCGGGTGATTGATGTGTTCCCGGCCTCTGAAAAGTCTATGGTGCGTTCCATGTTGTCGGAATCACTACAAGCAGTTATTTCCCAGACACTACTGAAGAAAACCGGTGGTGGTCGGGTGGCAGCCCACGAGATTATGCTCTGTACCGCGGCGATTCGAAATTTGATTCGAGAAGACAAGGTTGCCCAGATGTATTCAGCGATTCAGACGGGTGGGCAGTTAGGGATGCAAACCCTTGATCAGTGTTTACGAGATTTACTTGCAAAGAATCTGATCAGCAAGGAAGCAGCAAGGGAAAAAGCAAAAATCCCCGCAGATTTTGCCTAGTCCTTTTGAATATTCATTATTTGAAGCCAAGGAAAGTCCAGATTCATGATTGATTTCGACAAGTTACTCAAGGTGGTGGTAGACCAGGGTGCATCAGACCTATTTGTTACAGCAGGTTTGCCGCCGTCCATTAAGGTAAGTGGCAAGATGATGCCAATGTCGAAAACATCCCTGACCCCTGAACAGGCACGGGAAATGGTTCATGGGACGATGACAGAAGCACAAGTGCAGGAATTTGAATCCGAGCGGGAATGTAACTTTGCGATTCATAGTCCCCTGGCTGGTCGATTCCGGGTTAGCGCCTTTTATCAACGAAACTTTGCCGGCATGGTGCTAAGAAGGATCGAGACGCACATTCCTACCTGCGATGAGCTAGGGCTACCAGAGGTTATTAAATCGTTAGCCATGACCAAGCGGGGACTCATCATTTTCGTTGGGGCAACAGGTACAGGTAAGTCCACGTCACTGGCGTCAATGATTGGTCATCGAAATGCACACAGTAAAGGTCACATCATTACCATCGAAGATCCGATTGAATATATTCATGAACATCGAGGG